>JAFVTX010000009.1 GCA_017503015.1 Fibrobacter sp.
CGGCTCCCTTGTGCACGTGAAGCTCCGGAATCGCCTCACTCTCGCCTTCATAGCCAGCTTGCGCCTGGCTATTACGGCTCACGGGCGACCGTTCGGCTCCCTTGCGCACGTGAAGCTCCGGAATCGCCTCATTCTCGCCTTCATAGCCAGCTTGCGCCTGGCTATTACGGCTCACGGGCGACAGTTCGGCTTTCAGGACACATCTCACACTTCACACCACACTACATCCCGAGCCTCCCACCACGAACCTCTTGTCCCCCGCAACCCTACAACCTACAACCTAGCCCCTAGATCCTATCTCCTATCCCCTTTTTTACTATCCTTTATCCCATGAAACCCGTCGTTTCTTTTTTGCTTCAGCTTTCGCCCCAGACGGCCTATGGTAATCTGGAGTCCGTGGCTCGCAACCTGTCGGACGGTCTCGAGATTTTGCTGAACTACCGGAAGGTGAAGTGCTCCATCTTTATGGACGGTCCGACCATGGAAATGCTGAAGAAGACGGCGAAGCCCCTTTCCATCGGTAAAATCAAGGCCGGGGTTGACGAGGGTCTTGTTGAATTTTTGGGCGGTGGTTTTTACGACCCGATGCTTCCGCTGTTCCCGAAGGACTTGCAGGTCCGCCAGTTGAAAAAGCACCGGTCCAAGCTGAAATCCTTCTTGGGTCTGGAACCCCAGGGTTATTTCAATTCGTCCCTAGTCTGGGAAATGGGCATGATTTCTGTGCTGGAGGAGTGTGCCTTTGACTATGCGCTGGTGAGCGAGGCCGCCGTTCGGGAGGCCCTGGGCCGCAATTCTCCGGTTTCGGGGTGGTTCACTGTCGAAGACCAGGGCTCGCTGATGCGGGTGGTTCCTGTTTCTGATGAACTGTCCAAGGCTATCGGCGAAGACGACCTTCGCTGGCGGGAAATTGCGGAATCCTACAATCACGAAGAAAAGCCCGTGGTGGTGCTGCTGGACTTGCCCCCGCAGGCCGAAGAAATTGTGGGCTTTTTCGAGCGACTGGTAGATTTTGTAGAGACGAACGAGGTGCAGACCTGGCCCGTGAGCTATATCGTGAACCAGCTCCAGCCGGAAGGGGCTCTCAGCAATCTTGTTTCTGCGGGTCGCAAGCTGGGACTCCCCTTTGCGGCCAACACTTGCCGGGAGATGCTTGTCCAGCGGCCCGAAATCAATACCCTGCAAAAGGACCTGCTGAACCTGTTTCACAGGGGCAAGGGCAACCTGCAGGGCAAGGACCTGGAAAAGTTCTACGAGGAACTTCTGCCCGCCATGTCGCCGATTTTTTACCGGAACCTGCAAGACGATGAGGGCATGCGCAGCCTGAAGGTGCGCCAGTGGGGCTTCCGCTACCTGCAGAAGGCCGCCCACGACCTGGATTCCCGAATGAATTTTTCGGGCCTGCGTATAGACGTGAGCGATTTTATGCTTCAGGGCATGAAACAGATCTGGGTGGAAAATCCGGAGATTTCTTGCCTGGTGGATTATTACCAGGGGGGAATCCTCAGGCTGCTCAACCACAAGACTCCTGCCGTGAATTTGGTGAATGCCTGGCACGATGACGGCGGCCCGGCTTTGTTCCTCGCGGAATGCCTGTTGCCCAATGAGGACTTGACCACAGAGCAGATAGGCGTGCTGTTGGCCGGGCGCGACCGCCTGTTCCTGGAACATTACGATTACCAGGTGAAACGGGAAAGCGGCAGTGCCCAGGTGCAGCTGAGCGGAGAGCAGGGCTACCGTGTCGGCGAGAAACAGGGCGTTTTCTTGGTCAAGAAGGAACTGCACTTTGACAACGGGTCTCCCCGTATAGGAGTGGCTTACGAGGTGGCCAACACCACCTATCAGGAAAATCCCTGCTATTTCGGGACCTTGATGGAACTTGGACTTTTGGAGTCGGGTGAGGGTCCATGCATTGTCGCGGACGGATCCAAGGTCAAGTGGGACCGCAGGGAGCCTTTCATTTATCCGGATGCAAAGAAGTTCAAGGTTTTCGATTCTAGCCTGGATGCCGCCATAGAACTGGAATTCGAGACGCCAACGCCGGTATTTATCGGGCCGATTTTCAGTGCGTCTTCGGCGGCGGCCCCCCAGATGTTCCAGGGAATTCGTGTTTATCCTTTCTGGAAATCGTCCCTGGCCGCCTCGGAAAAATTCGAGTGCAAGATGAACATGACGCTCTCCAAGAGGTGATGCATGAGGGCGGACCTGATTGACATACAGATAGAAGATTTCGGAAACGACGTGGAAATTTCCCTGTCGGGTTCCCTGAGCAAGGCCCAGCTTTCGGCCGTTCGGGAAAAACTGGACTCCCTGATGTCTGGCCCCGGAGTGTTTTTCTTCTTGAATCTAGAGCGAGCCCATTTTGCCGTAGATGATTACTTGGAGATGTTCCTGGATTTGATGAACAAGACCAGGGAGCGAAACTCGACCATGGTGCTCCTGTTCAGGAACGAAGAACTATTGGAATATTTTTCCAGATACAAGAATATTTTTGAAATCTATGAAAGTCGCGAGGCTTACAAGAGTTCTGGTCTTTCCAAGCAGCTGAAGCAGGTGGGCGTCTATTACGGCAAAAAGACGGGACTTCGCCTGAGTCCAAGTGTGGCCATTGCGGCCGGCGTGCTGATAATGGGTTGGCTTATTACTTTGTTCTTGATCATTGCCGCCCAGGGGAAAGACATTGCCGACAAGCAGTCCCAAATTATGGCCCTGGAAAGCCAGCGGGACCGCTATGTCCAGGAAATCGACAAGCTGGAATCTTCAATTGGTCCCTTGAAAAGGCTGGGCGTGGTGGAAGATACATCCCAGCTGAATTCCTTCGGGGCTATTCGCGACTGGGTTTCTTACCTGAAGCACCTGGAGAATACCCGGCGTGAAGAATAGTCTTGGACTTTCGACGCCTGTGGCGGGGTTTGTCTTTGGACTTACCTTCGTTGTCCTTTTTTCTTTTGTTTTTTATTGGGGGCTCCAGCGCAGCGAACTGGAAAGCCTTTCCAAAAAAGAGCGGGCCCTGAGGGCCGAAATTGAACAGCTGGACGTAATCGGCAACTGGACTCTGGAATACGTGAGGATAGACCGGGCCGTAGATTTTTTGTCGGAAAAGAAACTTTCGGAAGATGCCCGCCGCCGCCTCACGGAGCAGCTTTGGCAGATATCCCATGCCTATTCCATTGACCCCCTGATGGTGCTTGCGGTGGTGGCCCAGGAAAGCCACGGCAACCCCAACGCCCGGGGCCGCATGCAGTCTGGAGCCTTTTCGGGAGCTCTCGGGCTCATGCAGATAAAGCTTGAAACGGCCCAGAAGATGGCGTGGCGGTTTGGGCTCCGGGTGAATTCCGAAGAGGACCTGTTCAAGCCCGAGGTGAACGTGACGGTGGGAACGGCCTACCTGATTCGCCTTATCGGAAAGTACGGCAACTGGAAAGAAGCCCTGGTGGCCTACAACCTGGGGCATTCCGCCGTGGACAAGCTGCTGGAGCGGGGGAGGCCCTTGCCCATGCGTTACTATGAGCGTGTCATTTCCAAGTATAAAATGCTTGTAAATCAATCTTTTTTATAAATTTAGGTTGATGGCCACCTTTAAAAATTCATTTTCAAAAATTTGGCTGCGACGCATCGTGCTGTTTCGTCACTCTAAGTGGCAAATACATCCAGTATTCGCCACTTTTCGTTCCTGCCAGCACTCGGTCTCGCTCAAATTTTTTTCATCAAAGCAATTTCCAAAGGTGGCCTTGATGAAAAAGTTTTTGCTCTTGACGATGCTTGCAGGCATTGCCGTAGCGGGAGAAGTCCGTTACGACTGTTTGCGCTTTGTCGAGGCTGGGCTTGCAAATGACCCGCAAATTGCAGAAGCCCGATTTGGAACCGAATCGAAAAAGGAAAAAATCCAGAGCCTGAAGGCCGAAGCCATTTTGCCCACCCTGGACGTTTCCATGATGGTGGGCCCCGCCCCCGGTCTTAAGGAATCTGTAGATAACTGGGGCGATACGGTTGACGTGTATGACTTTTCCAAGATGGGCCCTTTCTGGGGAGTGCAGGCCAAGTTCGTGCAGCCCCTGAACTTGGGGCAGTACCGCTCCGGCAAGCGGGCCCTGGAAGCGGATGTGCAGCAGAAGTCCTTTGCCATCGAAAACGCCCTCTTGCGAAAAGAAGTGGAACTGCAGACCTATTATTACAACTACCTGCTGGCCCTTGAAATGAAACGACTGGCCGCCGATGCCCAGAAGCGTGTAGATGAAGCCTACGAGCAGATGGAAGAAGCCCTGGACGACGACGATCCCAATGTGAGCCAGATGGACTTTTTGAACCTGAAGGCGAAAATGCATACGGTCAAGGAGGGCGTGACCGAGGCGGAGCTGGGCATGAAACGGGTGCAACTGGCTATTCGTTTTTCGCTGAACCTGCAGGATGGCGATGTTTTTGCCACAGAAGATACGGTGCTTGTCCCCCGCAAGGAAAAATTGCCGCCCTTAGAAGAGGTGCGGATGCTCACCTTGCAGAGCAATCCGGAACTGAAACAGCTTTCGGCGGGGCTAATCGCCAAGAGAACCCAGATGGATCTGGCAGAAGCGAAGCTCGCGCCGGAGTTCTTTGTGCTGGGTGAAGTGGAATACGTAAAAAGCTGGGCCGGAAACCGCAAGGTGATGCAGAAGGATGCCTTTGCCGAAGACGCCGTGAACAAGCTTTCGGGCGTTATCGGTATCGGGCTCAGGTACAGGCTGAATTTCTGGAAGCAGTGGGCGGGCTACCGCGAAGCCCGGGTAGAATACCGTGGCCTGAAAATGAAAGAAGCCTATGCGGCGGACGGCCTGATGGCCAAGGCCGAAGAACAGTATTACCAGGTGGTTGCCGCCCAGGAGAAGATGGAAGCCCTGAAAGAAAGCCTCAAGGCCTCCGAAGCCATTCTGAAGGGGGCCGCCATGCAGTACGACCTGGACAAGTCCAAGACGGGCGAACTGGTAAGCGCCTACACCCAGAACGTGACCTTGCAGAAAGATTACCTTTTTGCGGTGTGTAAGTACAATGTGGAAGTGGCGGAACTCATTGCCAGGATGGGGTTGAGTTTAAAAGACTATCAAGCCAGATTTTAAAAAGGAGTAAATCCCTATGTTTAAGAAGTTGATGATTTTGGTTGTTGGCCTTTCTCTGGTGGCCTTTGCCGCCGAAGACCCTGTTGCCGCCATCAAGAAAAAGGACGGTGAACTGCAGGCCTTGCTGAAAAAATCCAACCATACCGCCAAGGAAAAGGAGCGCGTCAAGGACTTGCTGAGCGATAGTTTCGACTTCGAGATGCTTGCCAAGAAGAGCCTTTCGGCCAAGGACTGGGACGCCCAGGACGCCGCCTCCCAAGAAAAGTTTGTGTCCGAATTCAAGCGCATGGTCCGCAACTCCAGCGCAAAACGCCTGGAACTCTACCGTGCGGATTCTACGATTTACGAACCCGCCAAGATGAAAAAGGATAACGAGGCTCGCGTGGTGGCCCACCTGTGGAACAAGGGCAAGGAAGCCGTTCTGGAATACAAGATGACCCAACTAAACGGCAAGTGGATGGCCTGGGACCTGGTCATTGACGACCTTTCTACCGCCCGTAACTACAAGGATCAGTTCAGCCAGATTCTCAAGACCAAGTCCTTTGCCGAACTGATTGACATTATCAGCAAGAAGGCCGACGAAGCGGAATAATGAGCGTCTTCAGCCTGGTCCTGATTCTTGTCGCCATCATCGCAGCAGTTGTCTTGCTGTTCCCTGTGGTGTTCCGGCTGGACTTTCACCTGACGGAATCGGGATTCGTGGCAGACCTGTTCGTGTTCAAGAAAAGGCTCTGGAACTACACGAAGGAATGGAAGGCGAAGGAGGAGCAGGAATCAGAACCGGAGCCGCCTACAGAAGAAAGGCCTGCGGAGGAGACTGCGCCGAACCCCGCACCTGAAGCTTCGAGCTCCGAACCCCGCGCCTCGAACCCCGAACCTCAAACCTCGCGCCCCGCACCTGAATCCCCGTGCCCCGAGCCTGAAGCCTCTCAAGCGGATCCTCACTTTCGTGAGGATGACGAATCCCGCGCCTCGCGCCCCGCACCTGAGGCTTCGACTTCAGAGCCTCAACCCTCAACCCCCGAACCCGAAGCCAAGAAAAGCCTGACGGAACGGGAATTCTGGACCCTGCTGCTGACTCCGGACATTGACGAACGAGGCCTGCGTTACAGCAAGAAAATCCTGAACAGCTTTTTAAACGTATTCCAAGTGCGTTTCAGGGATTGCTACGTAGAAGGAATCCGCATGGACTACAAGTCCATGGGCTATGGAGCCGCCCTGAACGCCATGCTCAAGGGCTATCCGTTTCTAGAAGATTGGGACCTGCGGATGGACTGGACCCGCGATCATGACTTGCAGTCGGCAGGCCATATCGAGGCGACCGTTAATTTGTGCAGAACGGTTTGGTTCTTGACGGTCAGTTCCGTATATGGCGGAATTTTCGCCTTTGTATTCTGGCGTCGCCGTGCAGCGGTCCTCAAGACCGGAGAACTCCCTGAACTGGGCTATGTGCGTACGAAAATCCTGAACTGGCTGGTGGAGGAATAATGCCTGCTTTGACTGTGGAACGACTGCTTGCATCCATCGGCTTCGGTAGCCGCAAGGAATCCCGCGCCCTGGTCCGCATGGGTCTGGTGGAACTGAACGGGAACGTGGTGGAAGACCCTTTTCTGGAACTCAAGGAACGGCCCGAATTCATCACGGTAAACGGTGAAGAAATCCCAACGGTGGAAAAGCTCTACGTGATGCTGTACAAGCCCGTAGATGTGGAGTGCAGCCACAACGCTCGCGATTATCCGTCGGTCTATAGCCTGCTACCGGACCGCTTTACGGCCATGGGAATCCAGACCGTGGGCCGCCTGGACGCCAATTCATCGGGACTGATTTTGCTTTCGAACCAGGGGGACTTTATCCACAAGGTGGAAAGCCCCAAGAAAGGCCTGCTGAAAAAGTACCGCGTGACTCTGGCCCGGCCCTTTACCGAAGGCCAGAAAAGCGACCTGCTGAAGGGTGTGATGCTTAAGGACGAACGCCGCCCGGTGGAAGCCAAGGAGATTTCCGTAGAGAACGGCTCCGTGGTCATTTCTATCGGCGAGGGCCTGTACCATCAGGTGCGCCGCATGTTCGCCGCCGTCGGCAATCACGTGGAGACCCTGGAGCGGGTCGCCATTGGACCGGTGCTGCTGGACAGGTCTCTGGGCACGGGCGGTTGGCGGTTCTTGACAGAAGACGAAATAAAGGCCCTCTCCTGAGAGAAGGCCTGGCTTTATCAATTCTTGATTTTGTGTCGCGGGCACGAGGCCGACTCGGGTCAGCCTTCGGAGTCCTGTGCCGTTTCCGATGCGACCTCGGGGAGGCTTTCGGCTTCGGCGGCAATGTTTTCCAACGTGTTGATCTTGTCCTTGATGTCGTTACTGAACTTGAAGGTGGGCACCAGGCGCTCCTCGATGAGGACGGTCTCGCCGGTGCGGGGGTTGCGGGCCGGACGAGCCTTGCGGGGTTTGCAGGCGAAGGTCCCGAAGCCACGGATTTCGATGGTATTGCCATCGATGAGTTTTTCACCCACCAGGTCCAGGAACTGTTCCACCACGACCTTGATGTCGTTGCGGGCTAGTCCTGTGGACTTGGCTATATCAAGAATAAGAGATTGTTTTGTTACGTTAGGCACGACTTAAATATAGGATTAACAACGAATTAGCGTATAGGTCTAGCGAAAAATAAATATTTTTTTCGGGCTTTCATTGCGGAAAATTTGTGAATAAATGTGGTAAGAATGTTGAAAGTTGTGAAAAAGCCGAAAAGGACCTCTTTTAGGCTCCGGGACAGGGAGATTTTCCCAAATACGATCCTCAGTCCTATGGACGGGGTGACGGATGCGCCTTTCCGCAGGCTCTGTCGGGTGCTGTCGGGCAACCGCATGGGCCTTCTGGTGTCGGAGTTCGTGCCTACCGACGGTGACGCCATCTTTAGGCTGGACGGCCACAAGCAGCTGAAGTTTTTTCCGGAAGAGCGTCCCTTCGGTATCCAGATTTTCGGGAGGTTTCCGGACAAGATGGCGGAAGCCGCCCGGAAAATCGCGCTGGAGCTCCATCCGGAGTTCATAGAGGTCAACGCCGGATGCCCCGCCCCGAAGGTGGCGGGGAAGGGGAGCGGCTCGGGCCTGCTTCGGGACCTGCCCCGCCTGCAGGAGATACTGCACGAGGTCCGCACCGCACTGGACCGTTCTTGCCCGGAGATGCCGCTCACCCTCAAGTGCCGTATCGGCTGGGATTCCGAAAGTATCAACGTGATGGAGACTTTGAAGATTGCCGAAGGCGAGGGAGTGGAAATGCTCACCGTCCACGGACGGACTCGCCTGCAGGGCTACAACGGCCTTGCCGACTGGGACTGGATAGGGAAGGTGGCTGCCGTAGCGAAGATTCCTGTAATCGGAAACGGCGACGTGAACAGCGTGAAGACGGCTTTTGACCGTATTGAAAATTACGGAGTCTCCGGCGTGTCCATCGGGCGTGGCGCCATGCACAATCCCTGGTTGTTTGGCCAGATTGCCGACGCCTGGGAAGGTCTAGCCCCTAAGGAAATTTCTGCAGTAGATGCCTTGGACGTGTTCCCGCTTTACTACAAGTTCAAGCTAGAAGACGGTTCTACGGAAATGGGCGCGCTAGGCCGCCTCAAGCAGCTGGCGGCGAGACTTTGCAAGGGGTTCTGTTTAGACGGGAGTGAAAAGTCTCTGAATGGCTACGGAGACTCAAACCTTCGTCATTCTCGCGAAGGCGAGAATCTGGCAGATTCCGACGATGCCGCTATGCAGGTGCGGCAGACCTTGCTTACGGCTCAAGAGCCGGCGGAATTTTTCGACAGGTTGCACGCGCTCCGCGATGGCCTGGCTCGAAATATGCGTTACGACCCTAGCCGTCTCGTGAATTTGAACGGCTCGAAGGAAACGGAAATTAGACCTGGCGACCAGTTTGCCGGCCGGTAAATTTTCACGATAATCTTCGTATAGCTTCGTTGTCGGACTCTCGCTGTACCGCTTGTACAGCTTCGGTCCTGCCGCCTCGCTCTACTCGATTCTCCTGAAAATTGTTTTAATGAAAAAGATTGCAAAAGAAAAACCGTATCGAATCTCGCTGCGGTTTTCTTTTAATTGTTTGCGGTCTATCGCTTACTCTTTCACCGTCGGGGCCTGGCGCGCCACAGGGGCGAGCTGCCCGTGCTTCCTAAACAGGTGCTTCACCAGCGTGCCGAAACCACGCATCACGCGGTAGCGTTCACGCGGGTTCTTGAGGGCCATGATTCCCTGGCGGAATATGTAGCTCGGACGCAGGTAGAACTCGCGGCGGGCCTTGTCGCAGAAGTCCACAAGCGCCTGGCTGCTGAGTTCGCCGCGCTGGATGGTGGTGCGGTGGAACCCGTCCTTGTCGAGCCACTGGTTATAATCCTTTGTCTGTAATGCGCCGCTCTCGAGGGCTTCCTTGTAGGCCTCGGTGCCGGGGTACGCCATGATGGGGTAGAACTGCGCGGTGTTGGGGTTCAACTTCTTGGCGTAGTTGAGCGTCATGCGGAGTGTTTCCGGAGTGTCGCCCGGGTTACCCACCATGAAGCAGCCGTGCACCAGCAGTCCTGCCTTGCGGGCGTTCTTCGTGAATTCGATTGCCTTGTCAGTGTTCTTCACGCCCTTGTGAATGTTCTCGAGAACCACAGGCGAAGCGCTTTCAAAACCCACGCACATCTCGCGGCCGCCCGCCTTCTTCATCAGCTTGAGCAAATCCAGCGGAACATCGGCGCGGGCGTTGCAGCTCCACGTAATCTTGAGGCCGCGTTCCAGAATCAGGTTGCAGATTTCGCGCACATGCTCGTGGCTTGCGGTGAACGTGTCGTCTTCGAAGAAGACTTCGCCCAAATCCTCGAAATTGTCCTTGATGTACTGCAGTTCGTCCACCACGTCCTTGGGCGTGCGGCGGCGGAACTTGTGGCCGTTGAGCGTTTGCGGAATCACGCAGTAACTGCAGCGGTTCGGGCAACCGCGGCCCGAGAGAATTACAATCAGCGGGTTCAGGTTCGCACCGTAGAAATATTTCTTATAGCAGCTGTACAAATGTTTGCGGTAGACCTTCGAGACCCACGGGAGCTCGTCCAAGTTCTCGATCTTCGGGCCTTCGGGCTGAAAATCGGTGGTGCCGTCCGCCTTACGGAAGGCAAGTCCCGCAATCTGGTTCACGGGAACTCCGTCGCCCCGCAGGCTCCTCGCGAGGTTCCGGCAGGTGTAGTCCGCCTCGCCGATAATCACGAAGTCGAGTGCGGGCTCCATCTCCATGGATTCTAGCGGCTCTGCGGTGGCATGCGTACCCATGATGGCGACCTTTACATTCGGGAGCATGTCCTTGATGGCATGCACCACCTTGAGGTCGTTCAGGATACTCGGGGTGCTCGTGCTGCAGACGACCAATGCCGGGTCAAACTTCTTGATGCCCTCCAGCGTCTTGGGCAGGTCAAGTTCCATGGCGGGACTGTCGATTAACTGAATCTCATTGCCGTCTGCTTCCGTCGACCCTGCAGCATAGCTCAGGAACATAGGCCAGTAAAGAGTGCTCGATTTAGTCACGCAGGGACTGCGGGACTCGCGACTGAACATCGGATGGAACGGAGGATTTAAGAAAGTAATACGCATGAGCCCACACAAAATACAAAATCGGTATGGATATAGCTACATTTTTGCCCGATGAATCATCTTTTTTTCATCTGTTTTTCGGTAATGTTTGCTATGGCTTGGGCGGTAGCAGGAGAAATACCGTTAGACACGGTCCGGACGCTTTATCCGGCGGGTAATGTTGCTCGTATCTACACTGTTCGACAAGGGACCGATGTCAAGGAGGGCTGGTCCGTGTCGTACCACCCGGATGGTAAACTTGCAATCAAGGCGTTTTACCGCAATGGTCTTTTGGAAGGAACCTTTTCCAGTTTTTACGAGAACGGCAAGCCCTGGCAAGAAATTGCTTACGAAGCAGGCGTAGAAAACGGACCGTCTGTCAATTATCACGACAATGGACTGAAAAAGTCTAGAGAAATATACAAGAACGGCATTCTCGAAGGTGTGAGCGAGGAGTGGGATGAACGGGGAACCTTGCGAAGAAAAATTCCCTATTCTCGTGGCCAAATTCATGGTGTGGCACAACTTTACGATGATCTAGGGGCGCTGAAAGAGGAAATGACCTTCGAAAGGGGACTTCGCCACGGTAGCTATCGTCGTTACAACAAGGGCGTTAAAGTTCTTGAAGCTGAGTTTCAGGCCAATCGCTGTGTTAAAAATTGCGACTTTTAGCTTTGACGACTGTTTTTGATTCGCAAACAGTTGAGCATATTATGTATCTTATGGACAGATAATGAACGAAAGGGTTTGGTGTATGAACAAGTGGATTGCATGTATTTGTCTAATGGGGCTTATCTCTGTTTCCGTTGCGGCTCCCGCCAAGGGCTCCTTTAAGGACAATCGCGATGGGAAAACCTACAAGACTATCAAACTTGGAAAGCAGACTTGGATGGCTGAGAACCTCAACCTGCACATGGATGATTCCTGGTGCTATGAGAGAAAGACCGAAAATTGCAAAAAATACGGTCGACTTTATACCTGGAAAAAAGCCGAAAAGGCGTGCCCCGTCGGTTGGCATCTTCCTTCCCGTTCGGAATGGCGTGACCTGGTATCTTATGTATCGGAGAATTCCAAGACAAAGCCCGGAAACACTTTGAGGACAAAGGACGACTGGAAAGTTAAGAAGAAAAAGAAGAAAATTTACGACCAGCACACGGGTGAAGCCATTTATCTGGACGAATACGAAGTCATAAATAATGGCACGGATGAACTGGGATTTTCTGTGCTGCCGGCTGGTTACGTTTCTAAGGAAGGCCGTTCTGACAAGCTTAAAGAACGGGCCTTGTTCTGGAGTTCTTCCAAGGAAAAGGGCAAAAAGACCAAGAAAGCCTATGCCCGTATGCTAGAATTTGGTGACGAAAGCATCCACGAAAACAAGTATTCGACGGACAATGCTTTCTCGGTCCGTTGTGTCAAGGACTAAGTTTTTTTTCGAGGCTTGACCGCGCTCCACACCATATAACCGATAAAGAGTGCTCCAAAGGCAAGCAAAGCGATTGCCAGTTCGGAGTTGTACTTTTCGATAATGTCTTTTTGACCGTGAGCCAGGTAGCCAAGGACTGCCAGGACACAGTTCCAGATGGTGGCGCCTAGGAAGGTGTAGAGTGTAAAAGGCAGGAGCTTCATGTTGGATAGCCCTGCAGGTATAGAAATCAGCTGCCGTATGACGGTAATGAGCCTGCCCACGAAAGTGGATATTGCACCGTGGTCACGGAAGTAGTTTTCTGCCTTTTCGACTTTTTGTGTGTCTATCAGCAAAAAATGTCCAAGTCTGGAATCGGCAAATTTGTACACAATAGGGCGCCCCAGGAACTTAGCCAAGAAATAGTTGATAAACGCGCCTATAAGGGCTCCCATGCTGGCGAACAGGACAATCAGCACGATGCTCAAGTCGGAACCGGGCTGCAGGGCCTTGTAGGCCGCTGGCGGCACCACCAGCTCCGACGGGAACGGGATAAAGGAACTCTCTACGGCCATAAGGAGGGTGATGGTGCCATAGTTCAAGTTGTTGTTATACCAGTCAATAACTTGGGTGTAAATCCCTGTAGCGGCAGAATCCTGCACTGCCGGAGGATTCTGTGTGGCGACTTCGCCCCCTGGTTGAGCGAGAACAAACGAGCACAGTAGGGCTAGCAAAAATGCAAGTGTTTTAAAGTTCATATGATGTTAAGTGAAAAATAAAGGTGCGACAACCGCCGCACCTCAATGCTTATTTCTTCTTTTTGCCCTTGGATTTCTTCTGGGACTTTTTGTGGTTTTTCTTGCTGGGCGCCGGTTCTGCTTCGGCTTCCGATTCGCCTGTCTGAGCCTCTATCATGGAGGGAGCGTCGGCATTGGCTCCCTTGAGGGCCGCCTTCGCTTCTTCCACAAACTTACCTTCGGGGAACCGCTTCAGGTAAATTTCGTAATCCTTCAGGCGGCCGCTTCCCTTGACCAGTTCGAAGATTCCGGCTTCGGCTTCGTCGCGGAAGGCTCCGTTGGGATTGTCGTTCAGGTAGGTAAGGTAGGCCTTGAAGGTGTTCTGGGCCTGAATCTCACGGAACTTGTGGTATTCACCCAGTACCTGCAGCTTGGCTTCCACCTCGGGCCTGTGGGGGGAGTCCGGATAGTATTCCAGGTACATGGCCAGCATCTCGGGGTCGTTGGATGCCATGACCTGCTCGAAACGAGAATCTTCTTGCTTGGTCTGGTATTCCTTCAACTGGACCTTTCCGGTATCCAGGGTGGCATACAGCTTTTCTTTGGTGGCCAGGTCTTCGGGGTGGCAGAAGGCGAGGAAGCTTTCCAGCACGTCGGAGAACTGGGTCTTGGTGAAAGCTTCGCTCATGTCGGGCAGGTTGCCATCTTCGTCCAAGAAGAACCGGTAGTCGCGTTCGATGGCCATGCAGTCCCAGTCGGACAGGGTGTCCTTGACTTCGCTGTTCTTGCGGAGCACGTCGTCGCGGTCGTGGAGCACGTACCTCATACGGCGGTCGCGGCGGCTTTCACGGCCAAAGTCAAGAGATAGTTCCAGACCCACGCGTACGGGTAACTTGTAGGAAATCTTGTCGAATTCGATGCCGGAGTATCCGGCAGGGATGCTGGCGTCTTCGTTTGCCTTGGGAGCCTTTCCGGTGGCTTTGACGTCTTCGTAGGGCAAAAATTCCTTGCGGACGTTTACGCCAATCTTGAAATCAATATCCTTGAAGAGTTCACCAATCTTGTATTCCAGTGCTCCCGAAACAAATGCGGTCGGAAGGACGCTGGTCTTTTGGTCTGTGTGGGAAAAACGTTCGTCGTAGAAAGAGAAGAACTGGAATCCGTAACCACCCAGAAGCCTGATGTCCAGATCGCCGATGAGGTTGAAGGAAAAACCCGCCAAGAATGAGGGCGCGTAAGAACGGAAGGAGAGTGACTCGCCCTTATTGGCGTCGCCGCAACCTTTTTCCTTGTCGCAGTTGTCGCTTTCAAAATAGAACTTGGGGTTTTTGGCAATCTCTCCGAACTGGATGGAGTTGATTTCGACGCCCAGCCAGAAGGTGAAGGGAATGTCTGCCTTATAGAAAGGAGTAATCAGTGGGCTCCAGAGGAAGCCCGCATTGATGGGGAAGGTCATTACCTTCTCGTCAATCTTGTCTAACAGTAGTTCCGGGTCGCTATCCTTGAACTGTAAATAGGCAAATTCGCCTTGAACATAGAGCTGCATTCTCCAGTTGGAACGCTCAAAATCGGCAGCCATGGCGGCTACGGCAAAAAGCAGGGAAATAAGTAATACTTTACGCATCATGCACAAATCTAGTTTTTTTGTGTGATTTTGCGCATGAAAGGGGGGGTAGGTGTCTTTTTTTCGGGGTGTTTTGATGAATTGTTTCTAGAAAGAAATGAAGAACCCTACACCGAGCACCAAGATGCCTGCCCCGATGAGCGTAAGCCCTATGATTGTTTTCTGGTCACCGTCACTTACCAGGTCCTTGTTCTCTTTCACCTTTTTCTGATAGAACTCCCCACCCGCGGTGGCGGAACCGTTCAGCTCTTCCTTGATGTCTTCGGCGTCTTCGTAATCCAACTGGCCGAGGTAGGTGAACAGGGCCCCGACGATTAAGGGTGCGATGGAAACTCCCATCATGGTGTGGCCGAGACGGATTTTTTTACGGGCTTTTTCCCATTCCTGTTGCGACTGGATTTTTTTGAAATCGGTTTCTTGCGTCAAATCTACATTAACGGTCACATCAGAAATGGGCGGAACATAGACCGCAACCAAAGAGTCCTTGAATCCGAATTTGCGAAGCTTAAACTGGACAAGTCCCGGCTCCATGATGGGGTAGCGGGCGGGAGTGGTGCCGATAGTCTTGCTGCGCTTGGTGATTTCCCCTCTGCTGGAGAAGATTTCTGCACCTGCCGGGTTGGTGATAATCCGGAGTTCGGGGTTGACCCGTTTCAGTTTCATCGATCTCCAGACGGTATCGCCCATAATCGGGTGGACTGTAGTGGACCCACCCCACAAATGCTGGTCTACGTTCCAAAAGGCATGAATGGTAACGGCAGCGGTGTCCGTAACCGGAATTGTACAGGGAGACCTGCAAAGGGCGTTGTCCTCGGCTCTAGAAAGTGTGGCCCCTTCGGGGTCAGTATCGATATAGATGTAGCCTTTTTTTTCTTTTAAGTTAGAGGCGTCTTTGCCTTGGGCTTCTAAAAGAAAGATTTTCAGATTGTCTTTGGAGAGAGCGTCGGTGACAGCCTTGGAACGGGAAATTCTAAGTTCGCTCTTGTAGATGGTGGGCAGCTCTTCTTCGAATACCACCCGCATAAGCTGAAGTTTCAGGGAATCTTTCTTTTGTACGGGGGAAATCTTTCCAAAGTAGATGGTAGTGGCGCCCTTGGCAGAAAGGGAGTCTTGCAGGCAGATGTTGTCGCTGCAGTCGGGAATGTCCTTTTTCTTTAGAATGTGAATTTTTTCTCCGCTTTCCAACAAAAATCTGGCGGCGAAGGTGTTGATTTGCATCGCCAAAGTGGAGTCGCCGATTTCGTCTTCGAAACTGACTAGAACGGTGGGAGAAGATAGTTCAAGGGGCTTCGTTGCGGTAGGAGAGTCGTCTTGGAGGGTGTCGTTCGTGGCAACCTGTGCAGAATCGTTTGCGTTGGTTGTGCTGTCCGGAGATGCTGCCTGTACAGAATCTGCGGGGCTTGCCAGAAGTAAATCTGTACCTGAAGTATCTATGATGGACTTGAATTTGCTCTTGGCAATACGGACAACGGTAAACTTGTTGTTGATGTAGCCGCCCAGCTGGACGGTATCGTTTTGAATACCGAGAAACTGGGCTTTTTGTTTGGTGCCAGATAAAAGTTCCACGCTGACAGACGGCCCTTGCGGCTCTGCGGCAAGCAGGACTTGGGCGAGTAGAAGGATTAATGCGATGCACGTGGATTTCATGATTTACCTAGAAAGATAGAAAGAGTCCGACCGAAAGGATAACGCCGCCTGCAACGAGTGAAACAAGAGCCGCTTTTTTTGCCGTTTTGGCATTGTCCCGGTACTCCTTGAAATCCTTTTTGTCTTGTTGGTAATTGTCCCCAGATGTAATGACGGTGTTTTCGATATTTCGTTTGCAGTCATTGGCCTTGTTGATTTCGTAAGCGGAGACCCCTGCGGCAATGGCACTTGCAGCTAGCGGGACGATGGAGGCGATCATTAGACGGTGTCCCAGGTTTCGTCTGCTTCGGTGGTTCAAGTCCGCTTGTTGCTCTTGCAGAAACGTCTCGTCAAAGGCAGGGGCGAGGCCCACGATTAGGAAGGAAGTGTCTTTCTGAGAAAGGGTTACGTTGATGCTAGTGTCCTTAAAATCCGGACGGAAAAGTGTAATGAGAACCTGGTCTTTGTCCAAGGGCACAGGGACAAATGCCGGTATACGGTAATCGGGGTTCTTGGAAAAATCGGGGTGTGCGTCCCCGACATAAAGGTCTGCACCGGAGGGGTTGGTGGATACATGCAGGTACCGCTCCCGTGGGGCGTTTTCATCGGCGAAACAAAGACCTAAAAGTAGGAGGACGGGAATGATTATTTTGAAAACCATTATTGATCCTCCGTTTGGACAAAGGGACCTGTAATCCGGAGGGAATCCTTGTCCGGCACCATTCTCCAGAATAGTTCGGAATTACGATTTCGGGCATTGTCGGGGACAGGGATCCTGATTTGGCAATCTTTGCGGCAGGGATTTGCGAAAGAAAGAATGTTGGATTCGTAAGTCACGGTGACGGTGTCGAAATCGGCGATGACGAATTTCTTTTGGGTGGGGTTGATTCCTGATCCGCTATCCATGAAGTAGAACCTGACGCTGTCGGTGAGGGCGAGAGAGGTTTTTACGGGAGATGCCTTGGGTGGAATCTTGTCGGTAAAGACAAGGCTGTCTCCTAGGCGGATCATGGTACGTTCAGGAATGTCAATTGTGATGGGATTGGCCTCGTAGTCCGTCAGTTTTGTTTCGTAGGTGTAGATGCGTAGTCCACTTTGAGGTTGGACATTGATGTTTAATGGCTCGTTAGGCTTTTCGTAGCTTACTGTTTTTAGGGTGTCGCCCAAAGCGTTGATGAGAACGATTTTGGTAGAAACTTTGGAGCCTGGGGTTAGTCCTTCGTAGATGGGTTTGACCTGGATAACCGAGTTCCTTCGCTCTGTGAACTTTGTGCTGAAAGACGACGCGTCTCTGGCCTGTTCTTCAAAACCGTTGTCGGTGAATGCTGTTGCCTTGACGCCCCAATAGACCATGAGGGATGTGTCCTTGAGGTCGAGCCCGTTCATTTGAAGCCATTTTTCTGAAATTAGGGGACCCTTGAGGCGCATCCCGCTTTTGCAGTCCCCGATGGATAGGGCGTTTATGGAGTCCAGAATGTCAAGCCAATGCGTGCTTTTGGAAAGGGAAACGCCTTCGGCGACAACGGCATAGACGGTACATTCGGAACTTTCCCATGGGTCAATGCCCGTAATGTTCCAATTCAGTTCAATGTAGTCGTCGGATAGAGGTTCAATATGTGCGTCTGAAGCAGGCGTTACAAGAGTAATGCTCAGAGGCGAGCCCACGAAAATGTGGAGGGTGTCTCTTAAAGTGTCTCCGGAAAAGTCGATAGTATTCAAGACAACAATGCGGTAACCGACGGAATCAAAACGACTTTCAATGGTTGTAGAATTGATGCTTTCGCCTTCCAGTTCCCAATAGTGGGAGCTGTAAAGATTCATGGCACTGTCCGAGGAAATGATGTTGCCGTTTATCGCGTAACCAGCGGTGAAAAGGACTTGTTCGCCCTGATTGATGTAGAGGGTGTCCAATTGTTCGGTGTATTTAGAGTAATGGTCTTCATCGCTCCAGTGGGTGACCAGAATTCCCTGCTGCAAGAACTGGATGTCTGTTCTTGAAATTACGGCGTCTTCGCGACAACCTGCAAGAAACAGGAAAAGGCAGGCGAGAGCAGCGCCAAAAAATAGCCTAGTCATCTTTGCCTCCCGCACTGCTGGAATTTTCTGCGCTGGAAGAACTGGACTCCGGTTCAGGTCTTTCAAAGCTTGGCCTGATGACGTAGGTCTTGGAATTTAGGTTGCCACTGTAGTCATAGGCGCTGATGGACAGTAACTGGTAGGTCCAGCTCTTGTATGTCTTGGGCAGCACTAAGAAGACTGTGTCTGCAGTCCGGTCCTCATTGTAGGAAATTTCACGGAAGAAAGAGGAGCCTCGCAGTTCCTGCCCGTTCCAGAAAAAATTTTGGTAGACGCCACCACCGTGTTCCTCAAAATAGAATCGGAGGGTGTCCAAAAAATCCAGGGTGTCGAGGTCTTGTAGGAGGCCTTCGGGAGAGGGGTGCTTGTTGGATGGAGGTATGGTGTCCAACAGCCGTAGCGTGTCTGCAATGGCGATTTCTCCGGGTTGTACCACCACATCGGCTGTGTCGGGGCTAAAATCCGTGAGTTTCGGTAGGTTTGCGATGATTTTGTATTTGCCGGGTTTCAGCGGAGAAACGACGAATTGATTTGTGTCTAGACCTATCTCGTGCTCAACCACCGGATTAGATAAGGAATCCAGGATGTCTAGATGGATTTTTCCGTGGTTGCTAGAGTAGTATCTGTCGTAAAGGGATTCGTTGGAGAAACGGATGAATGTCTGGATTCCGCCTTCGTTTTTGTTCCCTTTGGTAAAGAAATCCCCCTGGATGAGCGAGTCGGATTCCAGACCGAACTCGTTGACCGCGCGGACACTCCAGGTGTAGAATTTCAGGTTTTCTAGCCGGTGGTAGAAATTCGGGTTGTCCCAGTAGGTGAAGTACGGTGTATCGATAAGGGTGTCCAGGATAGAATGGCTGACCGTATAGAGTTTTGGATGTCGGTCGTCGGTATAGCGGATACCCCGAGGTTCCTGGATCTCGAACTTGTAATACACTTTCGAAATGGAATCGGGGTCGTAGCCGTGCCAGGCGAAGGTGATGCCCTCTTTTGGCGAAAGTCCCTGGCTCCCTATGGCGGGAATGAACCCTTGGGTCTCTAAGACAGGCGGGTTTGAAACCCAGAGCCGTAGAGTGTCTCGCAGGGTGTCACCGTAGTGGTCAGTCACCACGAAACAGATTTCGTGGTATCCCGGCTTGGTTACAGGCTTGCGGAAGTTCATGTCGTTGGAAAAGTCTTCGCCGTCCAAGGTCCAATAGTATTCGCGGTAATGGGCCTGCCTGTTTGGCGTAATTTCTCCAATAAAGATCAGGGTGTCCTTGGAGGTGACGGTGTCGGCTCTGACCCGAGAAGGCTTGACTTGGGGCGTGCAGTTGTCAATACACGGATATTGGTCGTCCCATGACTCGGCGGATTCTATTTCGTAGGTGCGGGTCATTTCGGCGTGAATCTGGAGGGCGACGGAATCTTCTTCATCGTAGAGGTACTGGTCGCTATCAGAACAGGCGACTAAAAATACGAGGGCTGCGAAGGGAGCGAAGATGGAGGCGTGAAACTTCATTTTTTCGACTCCAGGGTGTCAACCACGTAAAACTTGACCAAAGGCAGGGTGTCGGTATCCCCTTCCGAATCTTTCACGATGACCTGGAAAAGGTGGATGCCTGCACGGAGACCTGACTGCTGAATTTTTTCCAAGGCTCCGACGTAGTAGTGGGTCGTATCCAGTTCTAGAATGTAATCCAGGGAGGCGTCTTCGTTGTCGTGGGCTTTCCAGCTGAAGGTGAAGGATGTGCGTACGGTACCGTACAGGGTGTCGCCCTGAGCTGGGAAGAAATCTTCAGTGAAAGCGGGCGGACTGTTGACCGTAATCTCGAAATCTGATGAAACAGAATTTCCCTCATCGTCCTTTACCACAAGCCTGTTGGGGATTTCGTCTTCTTCTGGGTAGGCGGGAATCTTGAAGGTGACGCCACTCCCTAGCAGGGAATCCCTGTACCAGCTGAAGTTTAGTTCGGACTCCAGACCTCTGGGGTGAACCACGGCCTTGAGGGTGGCGGGATCTTCGGGATGGATTTTCAGACTGGTGGAATCCGCGTTGTCTTTTTGGACGGCATAGACCGTCACATAAGATGCCGTGTTTTTGGGCTCGGGAGTGTTCGGAATGTCTAGGCAGGCTGCAAGCAGGAACGCCGCCGCCACAGGGAGGAGACGGACCCGTGCCAAAACAGGATGCCTATGCCACATGTTGAAATCCATGTCTGTTAAATGTAACTATATTTTCGGGTATGAGTACCGAAAATTTGGAATACAAGAACTCCATGGACCGTCTGGAAAGCATCCTGACGCGTATCGACAACTCGGAAATGGGAATCGACGAGCTTTCGGACCAGGTCAAGGAGGCTACGGAACTGCTGAAAAAGTGCCGGCAGATTCTCTTGAAGACGGAACAGAATGTTCAAGAAGCCCTGAACAGCCTGGAAGAAGAATCGGGCAAGGAACAGGGGTAATTTCGGTTGTCCGAAAATACGGAAATTTCTGTGCTGGAAGTCCGGGACCTGTCGGTCCGGTTTCCCCGTCGTGGAGGAGTCCTGGGAAAGGTCCAGGATTATTTTACGGCGGTGGACGGGGTTTCTTTTGACTTGCCCCAGGGGAAGATTCTTTCGGTGGTGGGAGAGTCCGGCTGTGGCAAGACCACCTTGGTAAAGTCCCTGGTAGGGCTTGTCCCTGTGGCGGAGGGGCGGTTCAGGCTGTTTGGAGAAAATGTGGCGAAAGGGCGGCTGGAACCTTCGGGCAGGCGGGTTTCGGACCTGGTGCAGATGATATTCCAGGATCCCTACAGCAGCTTGAATCCGAGACAGACGGTTTCTGAAATTTTGACAGTGCCGCTGCT
Source organism: Fibrobacter sp. (assembly GCA_017503015.1). Classification (NCBI taxonomy): domain Bacteria; kingdom Pseudomonadati; phylum Fibrobacterota; class Fibrobacteria; order Fibrobacterales; family Fibrobacteraceae; genus Fibrobacter; species Fibrobacter sp. The sequence goes on from JAFVTX010000009.1 coordinate 20,973, forward strand.
TGCCCGTGGTGTAAAGCAGGTTGAGGCGGAGGCACGGGCAAAGGAACTTTTGGAGCGGGTCTCCTTACCTGCTCAGTCTCTCCAAAAGTTCCCCCACGAATTCTCGGGGGGGCAGCGGCAGCGCCTCTGCATTGCCCGGAGCCTGATGGTCCGGCCGAAGATTTTGCTTTGCGACGAGGTGACCAGCGCCCTGGACGTTTCGGTTCAGGCCCAGATTCTGCACCTGCTGGACGACCTGCGCAAGGAGCTGGACTTGTCCATCGTGTTTATCAGTCACGACATGCAGGTGGTGCGTGCCCTGAGCGATTTGGTTCTGGTCATGTACTTCGGGAAAATTGTAGAGCGGGGCGAGGCGAAAACTGTTCTGACCGCCCCCCAGCACGAATACACCAAGACGCTTCTCGCCGCCGTGCCGACCATTAGACGGCAGGGCGGCTAGTTGAGTTCGCCGTCGTAGCCTTGTCCATTGCTGCTTGAAGCCGGGGCAACGGACTTGACGCACTTCTCGAATTCCTCCTGGTTGTTGGCCAGGTAGGCAACGGCATATTCCAGGGTGTTTCCCTGTCCGTCAATAATTTCCTTGTTTATGTCAAGGTAGTCCTTATTTTCGCTTTTGCACAGGGACTTTTCCATAAAGGTCCGTTCAAAGTCCAGGTTGCAGGTGGTTTTTCCCGAAGATAGTTCCAGCTTTACGGTGCGGTTCACCTTTTCGCTGCCATCCTTGGCCAAGGTCTCTTCGGCCTCGTTGTACTTGAGGGCGTATTCCTTGCCATCCATCTTGAGGTTGATGGATGTCTTGGTTTGCGAAACTGTGGTAATCTTGTATTCCTGAATAAGGCTCAGGACTCTTGCGGAGTCATCGATGAATGCTCCTGGAATGTAGAGTTCGAATGTTCCTTTCAAAGCCCGGAGAATGTCTGCCGTCAATTCAGAAAGTACCAGGTTCCCGCTTTTCTGGGCGCTGTACCTTTCAAAGTCATATTGAGTTTCGGTAATCATTTCTCCCTTGGAAAGGGTAATGGTTTTTGTGGTAAAGACGTCGCCAGTTGCGCAGAAGGTGTTTTTTTCTACCGGGTCAAAGTCGCAGAAAAGGGCCCTCCAAGTGCCGTATATCTTGCCCGCCGTACCGCCTAGGTACATGCGACCGAATCGTTCTTGTTCGCCGTTTTTGTAAACCAGGGAGTATAGTACCAGGGTGTCGCCTCGGAATTCGTATCGGGCGGATTCCTTAGAGGTTCCCAGGTTCACTGTTTTCCACGTGAACGAGCCGTTTTCAAGGAGGCACAAGTCTTTGGAATTTTCGGTAGTCCAGGTAATTATGTTGTGCTCTTCGTCCACTTCCAGGGAACTGGTCTTCGAAGATACGGTGGACTCGTCACCTGCACTGGAGGAACTGTCGTCGCTGCATGCCAAAAGTACAGCAATTCCGGCGCAAAGGAACGTTGCGAGCAAAACGCGAATGGCGAATTTTTTGCTGTGACTTGTGTAATCGTATCCCATTGTTTCTCCACGTCTGTTTCATTTACAATATAAAAAAAGCCGCGTTGCCGCGGCTCCTTGAGGGTAATTTGATAATTACTTGCCCACCTTGGCGAGGCACTTTTCCAGGGGATCCCTGGTCTTTTCGCCGGTAGCTTCGCAGGATGTCTTTTGTTCGGTGTCCTTGACGAACTTAGTGACGGCGACTTTCTTGCCGTCGACGAGGAACTCGAAGTTTCCGTGCTTCATGCCCTTGTGGCAGGCGCCGGTTACATCCAGGGCAAGGCCGTTGGCGTCGGTGAAGTGCCACTGGGCGTGCTTCATGTGGAGGCCTGTGCAGTCCAGGGGCTGGTTTTGCTGTTCAGTGGTCTGGGTCTTGGCAAAATGCCCGCCGCAGGCCGTGAGGGAGAGGGCCATTGTGGCCAAAATGGGGAGTAGGATTATTTTCTTCATAATGCAGTAATATAGGTTTATTTTTTTGCAAAAGGTAGAGCAGGGTGCACGGATGCTATATTTTCTCCGTGATTTGTGAACTTTCCATAGAAAAACTGGTGCAGGGGGGCGAGGGACTTGCCCGCCTGGACGACGGTCGCGTGTGTTTTGTGCGGGGAGGACTCCCCGGGGAACGCTGCCGGGTGGAACTGACCACGGGCAAGAAGGACTTTGCACGGGGTCGGGTGGTGGAAGTGCTGGAAAAGAGCGCCGACCGCGTGCAGCCCCGCTGTCCATTATATGGGAAATGCGGTGGCTGTAGCTTGCAGCATCTGGACTCCGCGAAACAGGTTCCATACCTGGAACGGGTTGAGCGGGAAAACTTCAAGCGGATAGCCCATCGGGAATTGCCTGCGAACTTCAAGATTTATCAGGCCGAACCCTGGGGCTACAGGAACCGGGCCCGGGTGGTTTACCTGGGAGAGCGGGATGGCCGTTGCCGTTTCGGATTTCGCAAGCAAGAGAGCAACGGAGTGGTGGCCATAGAGAATTGTCCGGTGCTCGCTCCCGGGCTGAACGAATTTTTGAAAAATGCCAAGTCCGCAGATGTTTTCAAGGGACTGAAGCGAATTCCGAAAGATTTGGAGTTGAACCTGTTCGACGATGGCAGGGGTCGTGTGGCCTACTACTACCGTGGTATGCCCGAATCCCGCAGGCAGGAGTGTTCCGTCAGCACCGTCAAGATGGGCGGAAAAGAAATTGTAAGCGATGCCTCCGTGTTTTTCCAGAGCAACCTTTCCCTGTTGCCCCGTCTGGTAGAGTCCGTGCGGGAGGCTGTGGACGAGGGCATTGCCTCGGGCGCGGCGTCAGACCAGTGGCTGATAGACCTTTTCAGCGGTGTCGGGTTCTTTGCCGCCATATTGCAGGACAAGTTCAAGCGGGTCACTACGGTGGAACGGGAACCGCTGTGCCTTAGGTATGCGAAGGTTAATTTATGTGGAAACGGGGGCGTTGCGGGGGTGTCCCCCGCAGAGAGGGTAGCGGAAGCGGCGGAGAGCTCGCTTTCGAAGCAGGGACAACAGGGGGATCCCCGCCTGCGCGGGGATGACAAGAAGGTGGTGAAGGAGGACAGCCGCTGGAGCGAGGGGGAGGCTTCCCCCTTTACGCAAGTAGAAAACGTCTCTGCGCCGGCGGAGGAATGGCTCGCGAAAAACGTGGTGGACAAGCCAGCTACCCTGATAGTGGACCCTCCCAGGACGGGGCTTCCGCCGGAGGCACTTACGGCAATTGTGAAGAGTTCCGTGAACCGGCTGATTTACGTTTCTTGCGACCCGGTGACCCTGGCCAGGGATTTTGCAAAGTTCAGTACGGCGGGGTTTACCCTGAAACGTGCAGAAGGTTTCGCCTTTTATCCCCAGACGCCCCATCTGGAAATGATGTTCGTGCTTGCCCGCTAGAAACGGGCGGTTGTCTGTGGACATTGGGTACCGGGCGTTGGGCGTCGGACGCTGTAATTTGCTAGATTGTGAAGGTTAAGAAGAGGTGATTATGAAAAAATCATTGTTTTTGTTGTTGCTGGCTTTTGGGCTTTTGTTTTCGGCCTGCTCCGTGGAAGAGCCTTCTGTAGTTTGCGGCAGGGAATGGAACCCGGGCACCCAGGTGGTGGCCGATACCGCTAGCGAGTTCGCCCTGAACGACCCGCTGATTGTGCAGTTCCGCTACGGCAAGAATTTCGACTTTACCAAGTTGACCATCGCCTTTTACGAAGGAACCTTGGCTGCCAAGGGCAAGAAGATTTGGGACCGCGAAGTCCCCGTGAACGAGAAGCTGGGTTCCTACACCCTGCAGGGAAAGTCCAAGAGCGGCGGCCTCATGACTGTCCGTGAACTGGCCCGCCAGAAACACCCCGGTATCGTGGTGGTGGAATTCAGCACCGAGGGCCGAGTCCTTGCCTCTAAGGAACTGAACATTACGAAGAACAAGTAACCGATTTTTGCGACAGGTTTGTTAGGAATGCGATTGAGTAGATGTCTTGATATTTGTGGCGTGGCCCTTGCGGCTTTTGGCCTTGTGCTTTTGTCGGGTTGTAACGAATCTACGGTGACGGTGGGCTACAGCCTCCCGGCCCCAGTGGATTTGGAACTTTATGCCGAAAGTTATTATGCTACAGTAGATATGGAAGGCACGGAGCAGATGGGGACCATCACCGCCGCCTACGACGACTTGAACTATTCCTCCAGTGGCGACACCCTGAAGGTAAAACGCAAGTACGTGATGGACAAGTCCCGTGGCTACCTGAAGAACTTTATGCCTACGGAACTGGCCTTCCGCATCAAGGAAGTGGACCTTACCGCCGTGGACCGTGCGGTGATTTCTTTGGAAGGAATTGACGACGGCTACGATTCTCTCCTGGCCCACATTCCCATGCCGGAGCGCTGGCGCAAGCAGCTTTTGAATCCAGAATACAAGCCCCACCTGAAACGCCTGGAAAAGCACCGCTGGGAAATGACTCACCTGCTTAAAGGGGAAGTGCCCACCAAGGGGAACATTACCAAGCTGCTGGAAGAACAGGGGCGCCTGAACTTTGCGCTGATCAAGATTGATTCCGTGGTGGTGAAGGGTTTTGAAAACCGGGATCACCGCCGTTGCCTGGACTACGTGGTGTACCTGACGGAAACGGAGAGTTTCCCTTACTATATCTGGGAGCAGCACGTGAACAGCAACATCATTCCTGAAAAGTACCAGGCTTACAATTCCGGACTCAAGGCGGAATACAGCACCGCCTTCGAGGTGATGATGGAACCCGAGACGGGAATCCCCTGCCAGGAACGCGAGGTGAAGGTGGGGAAGCATACCATGGTGCACCCTGTCACCAAGGATACGGTGGTCTTTAAAAGCCACATTACCAATGAACGCCTGTTCAACCTGAAAAGGGCCGAGGAGAGCGCCGAGTAATGTTTTTTAGGGAACGTAACGGATTGGGTGGTGTGAACTTCGCGAAGGGCTTTGCGAAGTCGCTCTTTGCGTTGCTTCCGCTATTGATGCTGGCCATGCTTTCGGGTTGCGCGAACCACCCCTCGCCCCAGCAGACTATGGTGGACGACCGCTACATGGTTTACGAACAGACCTACAAGGCCTACGCCGAAGCGGAGAAGAAATACTTGAACCTGCTTTTCAACATCGAACGCCTGCCCGAAGAAGAAGAACTGTGGATGATGAAGCGGGACCAGATGCTGGAACTTTTGCAGTTGCGGGATCTGATGCTCCAGGCCCGTGGCGAGCTGGACGATGCCGTGCAGGACTGGGAAAAGCATCTGCAAGAACTTCAAGCTGAGGCAAAGCAGGCTCAGATAAAGCAGTTCAATCCGAACTTTACGGGGCGAGACGGCCAGCGGTCGAGCCCCGGGCAGTTGCTGCCCGGCGAAGTGAAGGGCAAGAACCAGCGGTGGTAAGACTATGGCCATGAATCTTTCCAAATCCTACCAGGAGCTGATTTCTTGCTGTAACCACCAGGTGTTGGTTCTGGATGGCGGTTTCAATGCCGTGCTCCAGCGGCTGAATCTGTCCGAGGCCGATTTCCGCGGGAAGATGTTTGCAGATCACTTTGTGGAACTGAAAGGCGACAACAACGTGCTGTGCCTTACCGCGCCGGACAAGGTGAAAGGGATTCACCTGGCATTTTTGGAAGCGGGCGCGGACCTGATAGAGGCGAATACCGCTTGTGCTTCCAGTTTTGGCCAGACCAAGTACCGTCTGGAGCACATGGCCTACGACATAGCCAAGGCGGGCGCCCAGGCGGCTTGCGAAGCCGTTAAGGAATTTAACGCCTGGCGCAGGGTCCAGGGAAAGATGGTGACGCCCAAGTTTGTGGTTGGGGCTATTGCGTCTATTTCTTCTGTGACGGACTTTGGCGAACTTTCGATGGCCTACGGTGAGCAAGTGCGTGGGCTTTTGGACGGTGGTGCCGACGTGCTTTTGGTGAAATCGGTTTCCGATATGCGAAATTGCAAGGCCGCTCTTTACGCCATCTGCAAGGAATGCGAAAAACGGGGCGAACTTTTCCCCATTATGGTTTCGGGAAGTTTTGTTGGCTCAGGCGGCCGCATGGCGGCAGGGCTTTCGGCCAAGGCCTTTTGGCATAGCGTTTCCAGTTTTCCGATTTTCAGTATTGGGTTCAACTGTGGCCTAGAAGCCGCTGACATACGCTCCCTTATGCGGGATGTGGATAGTGCCCGCGTGCGCTTGAGCGTGTGTGCCGACAAGATAATCCCGGACGAGGTCTCGGTGAACATCGTAGGGGGCTGTAGCGAGACTACGCCCGAGGCAATCCGGACCTTTGCCCGTGTGTATGCGGCAAGAGATCCCCGCAAGGTGCCTGCCCGTGACTACAACATGCTGTTGAGCGGGCTTGAACCTTTGGAACTAGCCCCTGAACACAAGCTTGTTTCCATTGTGCCGCCTGGGAAACCGGGAGCTGTCGTGCGTGTGGACCTAGACGGAGGGCTTGCGGACCCGAAAGCCGAGATGCCCCGATTCTTGAAGGATTTGTTAGAAACGCCATCCATAGCCAAGTGCCCGGTGATGATAGAATCCATCCGGTGGGATACCTTGCTTTCGGGCATGGAAAACGTGCAAGGCAAGGGAATCGTCAAGTCCATCAGCCTCAAAAAGGGGGAGGACGTTTTCTTCTTTGAGGCCGAAGAGATTCGCCGTCACGGCTTTGCCGTGGTCTGCAGGGCCGAGGATGAACAGGGACCTGCCCTGACCTATGAGCGTCGCACGGAATTGATGGAACGTATGTACCGAATGTTGGTGGGCCGTCTGGATTTTGCGCCCGAAGATATCCTGTTCGATCCGGTGGTCTTGCCGGTGGGTACAGGCCGGGATGAATATCCGGATTCGGCCAAGGAATTCATTGAGGCCTGCCGTTTTGTGAAGGACAATCTGCCTCACGCCCATGTGGTGGGTGACCTTTCTTTGCTGGGGTATGCCTTCAAGGAAGACGCCTACTTGCGGGACTGTATGAATTCCGTGTTCCTGAACCATGCGACCATAGCGGGAATGGATTTTGGAATTGTAGAAGACGGCGCCATGCTGGCTTACGAGGATATTCCGCTGGAGCTTCGCCACCTGATAGAAGACCTGCTGTTCAACCGCAGTCCGGAGGCTACGGACGCCCTGCTGGAATATGCGGAATCGTCGGTCAAGAAAAGGGCGGGTTCTGCCGGAGCGAAAATTTTCATGCCCCGGCTGGAAAAACGTTTTGCCGAATTGAAACGGAATTTGGCTGCCAAGCGGGAATCTCTTGGGAGCGAAGCCCGTGTGAATCCTCCTTTTGCCTCTAAGTTCGTTCTTGCCTCGATGGATTCCCTTGTCCACGATATCGACAGGGATATTCTGGACGAACTGCTTATGAACTACGGGTTTCCGGTGGTGGACCTGCAGCAGGGGTGCTCCTGCGAAAAGATTCTGGAAACCCTGGTCTGCGAACAGCCGGACATTGTCTACCTGTCGGCACAGTTCAATTCGGGACTCCTGGAAATGATGCATGTGGTCCGGGAATTCAAGAAACAGGAAATTGGAATTCCCCTGCTTCTCGGTGGCAGTGCCGTGTCCGACGGACTTGTGGCGGCACGGATTGCACCCGAGGCCCTTGGGCCTGTGGTCTATGTTTCCGACGTGCGGAAAGTGGTCAAGGTGGCAGAAGCCCTTGTGGACGAAACCAAGCGCCCGGCGTTCCTCGAAGCCCTGAAGGCTCACCAGAAGAAGGTGGCGGTGGTGTGAGGCTAGTAATGAGTTGTGAGTTGTGAGTTATGAGTAACATTGTGTTTCTATTCTCAACAAGTCTTATTTCTTCTATAACTGACGACTGATAACTCACAACTGATAACTGGTAACTGCGCCAAAGGCGCATATCCCTTGACCTTCTAGCCCCCTTTTGCTAAATTTTGCCCGCTTTGAAAATTGAACTTGTAAAGACTCTTGCCGAACCCGAAGACCGCTCCACGGTCTGGTCCCGCGACGATGCTCCGGAACTGTTCGACGAACTGCACCTGGTGGGTAAGCTTGAAGCGAAACTGCTCATAAGTCCCGAAAGCGGGGACCGTTTCCTTTTGACGGGCAAGCTTTCCGGTGTGCAGAACCTGGTCTGTTCCCGCACGTTGGAACCCTTCGACAGGCCGTTTTCTACCGAGATGGTGGTGGAGGTGACCCGCTGCCAGGTGGCAAATCAGGAACTTGACGACGAAGACGCCGACGTGTACGCCTACCGGATTCCCCAGAATCAGGAGTTCGTGGAGGTGTCCGAGTGCGTTCGGGAGCTTGTTATCCTACAGGAACCCCAGGCTCCCGTGAAAAATCCCGAAGAAAATTTTATCTTTGAACCAAACAATCAAGCCGACGAAGGTTCCGATGGTGCCGAAAAGCCCATGGACCCCCGTTGGGACAAACTGAAAGCTCTCAAGAGCAAAATGGAAAATAGGAGTTAAAAATGGCCGTACCTAAAAGAAAGACCTCTACCGCCCGTCGTGACAAGCGCCGCACCCACTGGAAGATGGAAGCGCCCGCCATGGCTACTTGCGACCACTGCGGTTCTGTGAAGCGCCCGCACCGCGTGTGCCCGGTCTGCGGTTTCTACAATGGTGTAGAAGTTGTCGACATGAAGGGTGCCGAAGCCTAATTGTTCTAAATTAAACGAAAACGGGAGGTTTCCATGATTCGTGTAGCTCTGGATGCTCTGGGTGGCGATTTTGCCCCCGATGTGGTTGTTGAAGGCGCCGTCAATGCGGTGAACAAGAACCCCAATGTCCACGTTGTCCTCTGCGGCCCCGAGGCCGTGGTCAAGGAGAAACTGGCAAAGCTCGGCTATGCGGGTCAGGGAATTTCTGTCGTCGATGCCCCCGATCCGGTGGCCATGGACGAACATCCTGTCCAGGTTCTCAAGAAGAAGCCCCATTCCGGTCTGGTGACCTGCGTCGCCCTCCAGAAGAAGGGCATGGTGGACGCCTCCGTGAGCGCCGGTAACTCCGGTGCCATGATGGCCAGCTGCCTCATGCTTCTGGGCAAGTCCAGCGAAAAGTTCAGCCGTCCGCCTATCGGTTGCGTGATTCCTACTGCCGACCGTCCCATCATCTTGGTGGATGCCGGTGCCAACGTAGATGAACGCGCCTCTACCCTGGTGGATTTCGCCATCGCCGGTTCCGCCTTCGCCGAGACCTACTTCGGTTACCAGAACCCGAAGGTGGGCCTCTTGAACATGGGCGAAGAGGAACACAAGGGTCCGGCTGTGCTGCAGGAAGCGCACCAGCTGTTGAAGTCCGCCCCGGTGAACTTCATCGGTAACATCGAAGGTGAGACCCTTATTATGGGTGCCGCCGACGTGGTGGTGACCTCCGGCTTTACGGGCAACGTGGTTCTGAAGATGCTGGAAGGTTTCTTCGAACTGCACCAGAAGATGTTCGGGACTATTGATACCGAAGCGGGCCGTCGCTTTGCCGAGATGTGGGACTACCGCATGACCGGTGGCGCCTTGCTCCTGGGCCTGAACGGCACGGGCATTATCGCCCACGGACGCTCCGATGCTCTCGCTATCGAGAAGGCAGTGGAAGTGGCCGCCAAGTACGCCGAGAAGGGCGTGTCCAAGAACGTGAACGAACGCCTGGCCGCTATCAAGGACGAACCTGCCGAGGCCAAGTAATAGGTTTTCGTTAATTTATCTGCAACAAACTTTTGAGGACGGAGTTGAATGACTCCGTTCTTTTTTTGTTTCCGTTATACCGAAATGTTGACGTTACAAAAATGTTTTATTTCTCTTTGATTTGCTGGGAAAGCCTAGTAATGGCATGATATTATTTTAAATTTGGATAGTAACAAAAAGCGGTTTTCCGCAGAGGTGATAATGTCCAAGACGATTTTGCTTTTCCCTGGTCAGGGTGCCCAGTATGTGGGCATGGGCCAGACTCTCGCATCCACTTTCGAGCCTGCCAAGAAACTGATGATGCAGGCCGACGAGATTCTCGGCTTCTCGCTGTCGAAGCTTATGGCGGAAGGCCCGGAAGATGTGTTGAAGAGCACCGACAATACCCAGCCGGCACTGTTTACCGTGTCTGCCATGGTGATGGAACTTTTGAAGTCCGAAGGCTTTGCCTTTGACTATGTGGCAGGTCACTCTCTGGGTGAATATTCCGCCATTTACGCTGCCGGCGGTTTCAGTTTTGAAGAAGGCCTTCGCTTGGTGCGTACCCGCGGAGAACTGATGGCTAGCGCGGGCAGTAAGAACCCCGGTGCCATGGCCGCCATCATGGGTCAGGACGAAGCCAAGATTCAGGAACTCTGCGAAGCCGTGAAGGACGCCGGCGTGGTGGTTCCGGCCAACATCAACTGCCCGGGCCAGATTGTGGTGTCCGGCGCTGTTGCTGGCGTGAACAAGCTGGTGGAAAACTGCGCAGCCGCAGGCATCAAGGCCATTCCGCTGGCTGTTTCGGGCGCTTTCCATAGCCCGCTGATGCAGTTTGCCCAGGCCGGCCTTGCCGAGGCTATCGCAAAGACTACCTTCAAGGACGTAGAAAAGCCGGTGATTGCCAACGTGGTGGCAGAACCTGTTACCAAGGGTGCGGAAATTGCCGACCTGCTGGTGCGCCAGCTGGTAAGCCCTGTTCGCTGGAACGACTGCATGAACAAGGCCATGTCTCTGGGAGTGACCCAGGGCGTGGAAGTGGGCTCCGGCAAGGTGCTGATGGGCCTCATGAGAAAGATCAGCCGCGACGTGAAGGTCACGCCGGTGGAAACCATCGAGGCGTTTGAGGCTCTGAAGGGGTAAGAGCGCGGCACTGCGTGCCTTTGAGGTATGAGCTCGCTCGTTTCACTCGCTTTGAGCAGAAAGCAGGGCGCCGAAGGCTCGATTGTGCAAGCTCAAAGGGGCGTAGCCCCGACCTCATACCTCGAAGTGCGAAGCACGACCTCAAAGCTATTAACTACAAACCACAGGAACTATTATGGGAAAACTTACAGGTAAAAAAGCGATTGTGACGGGAGCTTCCCGTGGTATCGGCCTTGCTATTGCCACCGAACTGGCCCGGGAAGGGGCCGACGTGGCGATTCTCTCTACCTCCGTCAAGGAGGACCTGGCCGCCAAACTTTCTTCCGAACTTGGGGTGCAGGTCAAGAGCTACGCCTGCAACGTGGCCGACTCCGAAACGGTGCAGTCCGTGTTCAAGCAGATTATCGCCGACATGGGTACGGTGGACATTCTGGTCAACAATGCGGGAATCACCCGCGACGGTCTGCTCATGCGCATGAAGGACGAGGATTTTGACGCCGTCATCGCCACGAACCTCCGTTCCGTGTTCCTTTGCACCCGCGCCGTGGCCCGCACCATGATGGGCAACCGCTCGGGCCATATCGTGAACGTTTCCAGCATCAACGCCCTGCGTGGCCAGGCTGGCCAGTCCAACTATGCCGCCGCCAAGGCGGGGGTGATCGGCCTTACCCGGACCAACGCCATGGAACTGTCCTCCAGGGGCATTACGGTGAACGCCGTGGCACCCGGATTTATCGATACGGACATGACGGCCAAGCTGAGCCCCGAAGTCAGGGAAAAATATGCTGCCCAGATCCCTCTGGGACGCCTGGGCCAGCCCGAAGATGTGGCGAAATTGGTGGCTTTTTTGGCATCTGACGATGCGAAATACATCACAGGCCAAATAATTGGCGTGGACGGGGGCTTGAACGCCTAGCCAATAATTTCTAAATTTTAACTAAACAAATCCAAATGGAGTAAACAATGACACAAGAAGAAATTTTTAAGAAGATCACCGACGTTATCGTTTCCAAGCTGGAAGTGAAGGCCGAGGACGTGAAGATGGAATCCGAGTTCAGCAACGACCTCGGTGCCGACTCTCTCGACCGCGTTGAACTGGTGATGGCTCTCGAAGACGAATTCGAAGTCGAAATTCTCGACTCCGACGCCGAGAAGTTCCAGAAGGTCGCCGACGTGGTTGCCTTCATCGAAGCCAAGAAGGCATAATTTAGGCCTGCTTCGATAAAGAAACTGGACAGGGTGGCCCGGATGAGGCTGCCCTTTTTTAGTTTTGAGTAATGAGTCCTGAGCTCGCCCTGCTTTGCAGGGCTCTGAGTAAAAGAAGGCGGCAATGCCGCGATTATAGGAACTCATGACTCATAGCGAAGCGGACTCACAACTCACTACCGTATATGGAACAAACCAACCTTTTACACAAGATTTTCAAACTCTGGTTTCGCCAGAAGTCCGGTGGCGGGCTTGAGGCGAAGCTCGGGTACAGGTTCAAGGACCCGGAACTTTTGGCCCACGCCCTGGTCCACCGGTCCTTCTTGTCGGGCACGGACATGCCCTACGAAAGCAATAACGAACGCCTGGAATTTTTGGGCGATTCCGTGCTGAACATGCTTACCACTGAGTTCCTTTACAAGATGTACCCCGACGACCCGGAAGGGGAGCTTTCCAAGCGGAAAAGCGCCATTGTTTCTGGCCATGCCTGCGCCCAGTCCTCTAAGGAATGGAGCCTGAGCGAGTTCATCAAGATGGGCAAGGCCGAAGCCAAGATGGGCGGTCGGGGCAAGGAAAGCATTCTGGCCGACGCCTACGAGGCGGTGCTGGGGGCGGTGTATCTGGATGGCGGGCTGGAAGAAGTCCGTGCCATTCTAAACAAGTTCCATTTCCCTCGGGCCAAGGAAATTATCGTGGCCGAAGATTTTGTGAACCACAAGAGTGCCCTGCTGGAATACCTGCAAGGAAAGCTCCACACGGTGCCGGAATACGTGCTGGTGGAAGAATCCGGACCCGAACACCAGAAACTGTTCACCACCGAAGTCCATGTGAACGGCAAGGTTTACGGTCGCGGCCAGGGTGGCAACAAGAAAAAGGCCGAACAGGAAGCCTCCCGCGTGACGCTGGAGATGCTCTTGAAAGAGAATGACGGTTAGAGTCTCGTCATCCTGAACGGAGTGCGAAGCACGAAGTGAAGGATCTAGACCTGAGGATTTGATTATGAAAAGAGATAAAATGCAATTACGGCCTACGGTGTTGGCTGTCGCGACGTCCCTGATGGTGGTATCCCTCGCCCTAACCGCCTGCAATGAACAGGGATCTGCGGGTACGAAGTCCGCGGGCAAGAACGTTGATTTAAACTGTCCCGAGATGCCGATCGATTCCACCGCTACGGGCGAGTTCGACCCCATAGCTTCGAAGGATGCCCGCCCCTGTGGCGCGATTACGCTTTGGGGCTCCGCGATGCCGAAGTCTTTTAACATGTGGGAAGATTACAACAGCTTCTCGGCGGAACTCATGGGCATGATGTTCGAGCCTCTCGTGAGCCTGCACAGTACCGAAGACCGGGAAGTGGGAATCCTCGCCGACAGCTGGAACGTGTCCGAAGACGGCAAGACGTTCACCTTCCACGTGGACCCGCGCGCCAAGTGGAGCGACGGCAAGCCGGTGACCGCCGAAGATGTGCAGTTCTACTACGACGTCATCATGGATGAGAAGAACCTGACGCCCATATTCAAGGTGGGACTCAGCCGCTTTGACCGCCCCGAGGTCGTGGACAGCTTGACCATCAAGATGACTGCGAAGGAATCTCACTGGGGTAACTTCTGGGAAGCTGCGGGAATGCTCGCCTTTCCGAAGCACGCCTGGGCAGGGAAGGACTTCAATCAAATTCGTTATGATTTTCCGGTGGTGTCCGGTCCGTACAAGATCAAGACCTTCCGCGAAGACCGCTATGTGGAACTTGCCCGCCGTGCCGACTGGTGGGGCTTCAAGAAGAACTGGAACCGCGGTAAGTACAACTTCGAAAAAATCCGCTACCGCTTCATGAACGACCAGACCAAAGCGCTGGAAGCCTTCAAGAAGCAGGACATCAACGCCTACGCCATTTATACTAGCAGTATCTGGATGAAACAGACTGACTTTGACGCCTTGCAGAAGGGTTGGGCGGTCAAGCAGCGCATTTTCAACAAGGAACCTATCGGATTCCAGGGCATGGCCATCAACTTGCGCAAGCCGCAATTCCAAGACGTACGTGTGCGCCGCGCCCTCAACATGCTCCTGAACCGCGAAGCCATGAACGAAAAGTACATGTACAACCAGTACTTCTTGCTCAACAGCTATTACCCTGACTTGTGGGAAGGTAACCAGAATCCGACGGCGCCGCTCTACAAGTTCAATCCGGACAGCGCTCGTGCCCTCTTTGCCGAGGCGGGCTACAAGGTGAATGCCCAGGGCGTTCTGGAGAAGGACGGCAAACCGTTTGCGATTAATTTCATTACTAGCCAAGAAGATTTGCGCCACCTGACGCTGTTCCAGGAAGACTTGAAGAAAGTGGGCGTTGTCGCAACCATCGAACAGATGTCGCAGAGTACCTTACGCAAGCGTCTGGATGACGCCGACTTCGACCTTTATTGGGTGAACTGGGGTGCAGGCCGCCTCCGCGATCCGGAAGCCAGCTGGTATTCTACAACCGCGCTTCAGAAGGGTACAAATAACCTTGCCGGCGTGCAGGACAAGGTGGTGGATAGCTTAATCAACTTGCAGAAGACTGAATTCGATCTCGCGAAGCGTAACGAAATCCTGAAGGCGCTGGATAACCGCCTCGCCGAAATCGTGCCTTACGTGCTTATGTGGCAATGCGACCACCACCGCATTCTTTACTGGAATCGCTACGGCACTCCGGAAAAAGTATTCGACCGCTTCAACCGCGAAGACGCCATTCCGGTTTACTGGTGGCTTGACCCCACGAAGTCCGCAGCTCTTGACAAGGCCATGAAGGCGGGGGAGAACCTGCCGATTCCGGAATACGACGTGAAGTAATGCGGCCTGTGGTCGTTAATTGCTCCCGTTCCAGGAACTACGTCATGGCGGACAACGATCCGCCATCTAGCAAATAAAAAAGGCGTGCTTTTGGGCACGCCATTCTTAGCAAAATACTTACGACTAGAAGAAGAATTCGGCACCGACATAGAGGCCGGTTGCGTCGCCGTCGTCAACCTTTCCGCTGCGGACAAAGAGTTTGGCAATCAAGTCCAACTGGTTGGGAATCACGAAGTAGTCTGCACCCAGCCAGATGTTGATTTGCTTGTTGCCGTCGTCATTGTGTCCTCTTTCCGTTCCGTGGTCGTCCCAGGTGCTTTCGGTCAAGCGGTATTTGAGTTGCAGGCCAACGAAGGGGGTCACGCCCACGTCGGGAACGGTGTATGCCAATTCGCCGCCCAGATGGATGTCAAGTCCGCGTTCATTGTCGTCGTGCTCAAAGCCCCAGAGAACGCCGGCTTCGGTACCGAACTTCATGCCGGGAACTTCGTTAATGGGCATGCTGAACTGGGCACCGGCGTAAATGAAGATTTCATCACTGGTGACTTCGTCACCGCCGATAGGCAAATGAACATCGCCAAAGATGGTAATCATGGGAGCAATTCCATAACGGACTCCCAAAGTCAGGTCACGAAGTCCGTCACCGCCATTGGCGCAGCCATCACAATCCGTTTCGCTCCAGAGCTGATAACCCCAGCCTTGCAGGGACAGTTCCAAATTCTGAATCAGGCTGTAGCGAGCTCCGATTTTGAGACCTGCTTGAGACCAGTCGTGGTCCCAGTCGTAGTAGAGGCCGGCTTCGGCAGAACCCTTGCCGGCTTCGAGAACCGGGTAGTAGTTCCAGGTGGCGAATGCGGCACTTACGGCGAGAGCTGAGGCCAGAGCGATTTTCTTGAACATGGAAAACTCCTTGAATGCGTTATTTTCGAGCGCAAATATAGAAAAAGGAGTGGCGAGGTTCTTGCGCTAACCCTTGAACTTCAGGAATTTCCAGAGGTATTTGGCTGATTGCAAAGGAGTCTTGAGGAACGCCGACTTTTTGTAGCCGCTGAGGGCGAAACCCTGCAACACCTTGTAGAGCCCGATTTGTTCGTCACGGTCGATGTTCAGCAGGAACTTGCGGAACTTGAATTCAAAGTCGTGGGTGCTTCCGAACTTGAGGTAGCAGGTGTTTTCGTAGTTCTTGAGGAAAGCCTTTGAAAGGTTCCCGCATTCTAGGCCCTGGTGCACGGTATTGGCACAATACCGTCCGGCCCGCATGGCCGCCGCGATGCCGCCTCCGGTGAGGGGGTTCGTGTGGTGGGCGGCGTCGCCCACCAGGGCAAAACGGTCCAGGATGTAACTCTTGAGGGTGCTGGAGACCGGCACGAGACCACCCACCACCTTGTTCACTTTGGAACCGGGGAAAAGTTTGTCTAGCCATTCCTGGGTGGTTTCCAGGATGTTCTTTTCGTGCTTGCCGCCGAACAGGAATCCCGCACCGAAGTTGGTGACGTTCGATTTCTGTTTGGGGAAACTCCAGATGTAGCCATCGTTGATAAAGTCGTGGCCCTGCCAGAAGGTGAGGTAGTCGGGCTTGGTCAGCAGGCCTTCTACTTGAATGTCCACGCCGGTGCAGGTCATGGTGGGGGCCTGCAGGCTCTTGAGCCCGAGACTCCGTCCGATGCGGGCCTCTACGCCTTCTGCCGAAATGACCATCTTGGCCCGGACTTCGGACGTGCGCGCGGCATCCCCGAGCCCCTCTACCACGCGGACTGTGCGGTAGCCGTTGGGTTCCTTGCCCATCACGTCGCTTACGGATTCGGCTCGGGCAAGGGTCACCAGTTCCACGCCGTCATTTTCGGCTAGATGGGCGAGCAGGGGGTCGAACTTTTCGCGGTTCAGCATGAGCCCCATGCCGGGCTTCGGGACCTCGATGTTCACGCCTGCAGGGCCGTAGATGTAGATGCCGTTGATGATGGTCTCGATACAGTCTTCGTCAATAGGGCCGTAGCTTTCCAGGTCTGAAAGGTTTGTGCTGGCCTCGCCGCAACGCACCGGGTAGCCGATTTTTTCCCGCTTCTCTAAAAGCAGCACGGAGCGGCCACGCTTTGCAAGTTCTCGGGCAGCAACGGAACCGCCGGGGCCCGCACCGATAACCACAACGTCATATTCTTCACGAAGCATCGGCCACCTCCTCAAGTGTCAGTGCCCCTACGGGGCATGCCCTGGTGCAGGTGCCGCACTTGGTGCATTTCTCGTGGTCGATTTGCAGGTCCAGGTTGTACATGTCAAGCGCCATGGCGGGGCATGCGCCAACGCAGCCTGCGCATTCCAGGCATTCTTCTCTGTTGTGGACCAGTCTTTTCATGTTGTGAAATATATAAAATATGGGGGATCCCCGACCAAGTCGGGGATGACAAGGGAGAGTAATCGGGGATGACCCCGGAACAGGTCCGGGGCAGGCTCGGGGAGGGATGCGTGGGGTTGACTATGGAAAGGTTATGTTTCGGGCTCTTGTTCGGGAGCTTCGCTCTCTTCCTTGGCGGGCTTCAAGCTTTCGGCCTTGGCAAGCATCTTGCGGGCCTGCACCGCCAAAATGTCGCCGTCGCCCAGTTCTAGCACCTTGTTTAGGCGGGCGATGCCCTGCTCCAAATCCCAGTTTTTGTTGACTCGGATTTCGCCGATGTTGTAGAGGGCGCGTCGAGCCAGGGTCACGTTGGTTTCCAGGGAAAGTCCTTTTTCCAGAAGGACAAGGGCAGAATCCAGGCTGGTCTTGGATTTGGCTGTTTCGCCCCATTCCAGCCACTGGGCGCTGGGAACCTCGATAAACACGCTGGGGCTGGTCATCAGGTCTGCGAGTTTCTTGATGGCGGGGGCATCGACGGGGTGTTCCTGCAAGAGGGCGTTCATCGCCTGGCTCAAAATGCGCTGTGCCGATTCGAAGTGGGCCTTGTTGGCCTCGTCCAGTCCTTGGTCTATGAGGGCCCTGTTCCGAGCTTTTCGTGCGGCCATCGGGTTTGCCGCCGCGTTTTTCTTGAGGCGTTCGGCCAGGGCGTCGGCCTGGTGCTCCTGGAGGGTCTTGAACCTGCGGGGAATCTTGCATCCGGCCAAGGCGCCAAGCCCAAAGGTTACGAGGCTTGCAACGCCCACGGCGCTGAAAATTCCTCCGTTCAGCGCGAAGTTCACCAGAACATCTAGGGCAACACCTGCGATGGCAACACCTTTTGTGAGTGCCGAGACCTTGTCGTTAGAAGGCGGGAACGCTACCGCTCCCAACATAAAGCACAGGGCGACACTTGCGCCCATGTACCGCTCCACCGCGTAGTGGTCAAAGAAGGATGTTGCCGTAAAGAGAGATACGAAAATTCCGCCCACAAGGACAAGTCCTGCTGCAATGCCGGATGCAACCGCCACGCCCCACCGGTCCGAAAGCCTGTAGTAGGCGAAGCAGAAGAATCCTGCGAACAGCAAGAAGCTTAATACCCCCGGAAAAAGAATCCAGCTAGTCAGAAGCCTGTCATATTCTTCTTCGGCAGGCACAAAAGCTAGGCGGTAGCGCAGGTGCTTGTCGGTGTAAGCCTTGATCCACTTGTTCTGCTCGCGGACAAAGTCATTTTCTTTAGGATAGTAGTTGTGCTCCTTGATAAACTCATCCTTGCCGCCCTTGATTTCCCACCATTCCCTGAATTCCTTTTTCATCTGCTCTACGCGGTCTTCTACCACCAGGGCGCCGTTCTCTTTCAGGTAGCGTTCACGGAACTGCTCGAATTCTTCGTTACGGGTCTTTTCGTCGGCCTTGAGGCCAACGGATTCGAACTGCTTGGCTCCTTCATCTTCCCACCACTGGTCAAAGGTTTTCTCGATGTTGGATTCCCGCTGTTTCTGCTTGATTTGCGGCGAAAGGGCGGTGACGGCGTTGAATATGCCGATGGCAATCACCAGTCCGAAAACGATATAGTGGTGGACCTTGAGTCCTTTCAAAAAATCCTTGACGCTGTTCAAAATGTCTCCCATGACACTACCTGTTGTATTCCCTGAGCTGGTTCCACAAGAAGTCGGTGTTCACGTCCCGATAACCCAGGGCGTTGACCTTTTCCCTTAATTTGTGCGCGATTTCGAAAAGGTTCGGGCAGCTTTGCATCCGCTCGAAACTGTCAAAAATGGTGAGCCGGTCGATCCATTCCGAAAGCTCCGGGAATCTTGGGTCCTGGAACTTGTTTTCCCTGCCTGTCTTCAGGTATCCCAGGTAGCGGTCCGTAATACGGTAACCGTCTTCGGTAAAGATGTCCATGGCCCGAGGGAACAGTTTTTCGCCGGTGAGGTATTCGTGGACGATGATGCCGAAGCTGAAATAGTCCACCGAAGACGAAAGGTTCTCTCCCATGATGGCCTGCTCCGGGGCACTGTAGCAGGGCGTCAGCTGCCCGCCGTACTCATTCACCGTCTCTCGCAGTTTTGCCTGGGCGTAACCGAAATCGCAGATGAGAATCTTGTGGTTGTTCTTGTGCAGGGGATTTTGGCACAAGAGCAGGTTCTTGGGCTTCAAGTCCTTGTGGATGACCTGGTAGTAGTGCAGCTGGCTGATGGTGTTGGCCAGGTAGGCTATCTGGGCGATGCGATGGAGAATCTCGTCGTCGGTGAGCTTTGTCTTGAACATCTTGTCCAGGGAGCAGCCCTTGATGAATTCCATCTTGAGGTAGGGGTGCCTGCCGGCGAGGCCTCCGCCAAAACTCTGGACCACGCCTTCGATGTTGGTGGCGCGAATCAGGTTGTTGATGCGAATTTCGTCTTGGAATGCGCTCAGGAGCATGTTCAGACGGTGGAGGCGATTCTTGCCCGGTGCCGCCCAGAATTTGCAGATTTTCACGACGATTTCCCGCTCGCCAAAGTGGTCGCTGTAACCGGGATGTTCAATCCAGAAATTTGCACGGTAAAGGTTGTTGGTGCCTTCCAGGGTGAGGGGCTCCACCAGCTCGATTTTTTCCATGGCGCCGCTGTGCAAGAATTCCGGGTTCTGGTCGAACCACCTTTGGTATTCTTCCATGGTGTAATGTGGCCGGAGTGCCAGGTTTCTTGACACTCTGTCCAAGGTCTCGGCAAGGATGTTCCTGAGCATGCGTCCAAAGATAGCTAATTCGGAATTCAGAGTTCAGAATTCAGAGTTGCATTTTAAATAATTCTGAAATCCGAAATCCGAATTCTGAAATTTCTTATTCCATCGTCTTTTCTAGGGCATTGGTAATCACGTTGTAGGCGTCTTCTACCGTATCGCAGAAATGGAACAGCTTGATATCGTCCTTGTCGATCATTCCCGTTTCGGCCAGGTAGTTCCAGTTGATGACCTTGTTCCAGTACTTGCTGCCGTAAATCACCACGGGCATGCGGTCACCGTATTTCTTGGTCTGGATGAGGGTGAGGATTTCGAACATCTCGTCAAGGGTTCCAAACCCGCCGGGGAACACCACCAGGGCCTTGGCCATCTTCATGAACCAGTACTTGCGGATAAAGAAGTAGCGGAACTGCAGGTTCAGCTCGTCGTCTATATAGGGGTTGGGGTGTTGCTCGAAGGGCAGCCTGATGTTGAGGCCAATGGAGGATGTTCCCACGTCGTTGGCACCCCGGTTGCCCGCTTCCATGATGCCCGGGCCACCGCCGGTCATGATGGCGAAACCCTTGTGCTGCTTGTTGGCCCAGCGGCCCAGCTTTGCGCTCAGTTCGTGGGCGGCGTCGTAGTATTCCGCTACGGCCTCTAGTTGCTTTAGACGGGCAACCTCTTTCTTGTTCTTGCAGCCCTTCAGGCGTTTCTTGATTTCGCTCATGGGCAGCGTGCGGGCCGAACCGAAGAACACGATGGTGTTCTGCACTCCCTCTTGCTGGAAAATCTGGTTGGGTGCCATGAATTCGGCGATAATCCTGATGGGGCGGCCAATTTCGCTGTCGATAAAGTCCATGTTGTGGTAAATCATCTTGCCAGGAATTGTCGAAATAGCCTTTTTACCTTTTGCAGCCATGGTAGTCTCCTTTGCTTATCTTTTCCTATGACAAAATACCTTAAGAATGGGCAAAAAGCAACAAAAAAACACTTTTTTTTGCTTTCATTTGAAAAATTCGTTATATTTAGGGTATGCTAGTAAAAATCTGGACAGACAGCTTTATCATCACCGGCGAAATCGACACCCTCCGTGACGAGCGCCTTACCGACTACATCCGCGAGAACAAGGACTTTATCGCCGTGACCCAGGTAAAGGTCAGCGACAAGACCGAAAAGGACCTGTTCCGTACCCACTTCTTGAACGTGAGCACCAGCCACATCGAGATTATTCTCCCGGCGGAGTAGTCTCGCGGCTAGCTTGCGGGGGTATCCAGGCGGAACACTTCGCCTAGCTCGCTATCGCTCAGGTCCGTAAGCCAGGTTTCCCCTGCGCTCACCGTCATTTCGGCAATCGCCTTCTTGGTTTCCAGGAGGGCGTTAATTTTTTCCTCGAAGGTTCCCTTGGTGATAAACCGGTGGACCTGTACGTTCTTGGTCTGGCCGATACGGAAGGCCCGGTCGGTGGCCTGTGCTTCGATGGCGGGGTTCCACCACAGGTCGTAATGAATCACCTGCGAGGCGGCGGTGAGGTTCAGGCCTGTGCCGCCCGCCTTCAGCGAAAGGATCAGAATCTTGGATTCGGGATTTTGCTGGAAGCTGTCCACCATCTCCTTGCGCTGGTTCTGGGTGCAGCCCCCGTGGTAGAAGTTCACGGACATTCCCAGCTCCTTCTCGATGGACTCCTGCAGCAAGAATCCCATCTCGGCGAACTGGGTGAAGATGAGGGTCTTTTCGCCCTGTTCCTGGATAGAGGTAAGCAGGTCCAGCAGCAGCTGGAGCTTGCCTGAGGAGAGATGTCGATTCTCAGATTTGTCCACGCCTTTCAAGAACGTGGCGGGGTGGTTGCAGATCTGCTTCAGGGCAAGGATCATCTGCAAGATGATGCCCTTCCGCTTGAACAGCCCGTGGCTATCCTTGGAAAGTTCGGCCAGCTGTTTTTCTTCTTCCAGTTCCGCCATGAACTTGTCCAGGGTGCGCTTGTACAGGGCCGCCTGATCGCGGGTCAGTTCGGCGTATTCGTCCTGGATAATCTTGTCGGGCAGGTCGCTGATGATGGTCTTGTCCGTCTTGAGACGGCGGAGCATGAAGGGGGCGGTAATCTTTCTGAAGGTCTCGGCGGCCACCTTGTCGCCGTTCTTCTGGATGGGCGTCTCGTACTTTTCCCGGAACTCCTGGGCCGAGGGGAAGAAGCCTCGGTTCGCAAAGTCCATGATGGTCCAGAATTCCATAAGCCGGTTCTCTACGGGGGTGCCGCTCATGGCAATCTTAACGGGAGCTTCCATGCTGCGCAAAAGCCTGCTCTGGTCGCTGTCCGCGTTCTTGATATTCTGGGCTTCGTCGATGACCACGGCCTGCCAGGTCATGGCTTTTAGGGCCTCGAAATCCTTGCGGAAGGTGGCGTAGGTGGTGAGTAGCACATCGGAATCGAACTTCTGCAGGTCACGATTCCCGCCGTGGTAGGCCGTAAAGGATAGGGTAGGGGCGAACTTCTGGATTTCGACCTGCCAGTTGCACAGCAGGCCCGCAGGCATCACCACAAGGGCTTTGTTTTGCAGGAACTTTCCCTCTTCCTTGATCTTTAGCAGGTAGGCGATGACCTGCAGGGTTTTTCCTAAGCCCATGTCGTCGGCCAGAATGCACCCGAAACCGATTTCCAGGTTCTTGTACATCCAGGAGTATCCACGTTTCTGGTAGGGGCGGAGGATGGCATTCAGACCCTGTGGCAGCGGGATTTCGGTCTCGCCCCGCCAGGCGTCAATCTGGGCCTTGGTCTCTGGCGTAAGGGTGATGGGCACGCCGTCGCACTCTCCGGTAAGGGCCGCCTGCACCAGCTTGGACTGCTCCGCCTGTGCCGCCTCTTTTGGGGTTTCCACCTGCTTCTTGATTTCTTCGATATCCTGGGCCGAAATTTCGATGTACTCCGACTTGTATTTCAGCAGGCCGTCAGCCTTTTCTGCCAGCGCCAGGAATTCTTCTGGAGAAATATGCTCGTCGCCCAGGGCCACCTGCCAGTCGAAATCCAGCAGGTCTTTTGCGGCAAAGGCTCCAAAGCTCACGCTCCCTTGCAGGCGCATCTTGGCCTTGGGCTTGCCGATGTGCAGAAGCTTTTCGGGAATCTCCGTACGGATGCCCATGATTTCCAGCTTCTTCAGGCTGTCCTGCAAGAACTGGAGCAGCTTGGCGCCCTGAAGGAGTAGGGGAGTCTCGCCTCGGGAATCCAGGTATGATTCCAGTGGCTTGAAAAATTCCGCCACGCCGTAGAGGATTTTTTGCAGCGGCACAAGCCTGGAATCGTTTGTCTGGAACAGGGTAGAAAGGGGCTGCCCCTCTACATAGACTTCCAGCGACACGCTGTCGCCGGATTCCCACGCCTTGAAAAGAATCTGGCTCCGCAGGTCGAAATGCCCGAACACCGAGAACCACTGCCGGATTTTTTCGGGAATGGCATGCCCGCTGGCCCCCAGTTTCCCGGAAACCCCGTCAAAGAAAAAGCTCAGCAGGTTCCCGTGGTTGGACTTGACCGGCCGCTTGTAGGTCCGGGCAAAACGGAGCAGTGCCCCGATAAACAGCGAAAGCACGTGGAGGGCGGGGGAGTCAATTTCCAGGTATTCTTCGTCCTTGGCGGTGAAGGCGAACTTTTCGGGGGCCTTCTGTTCCAGCTGGTCCACCAGCGCCTTGATTTCGGGAATGAATGTAGTGGGGAGCCAGCGCATCTGGGCGGTGTCCCGCTGGACCCAGAAAATCTGCGGATAAATGCAGCCCTTGCGCACCAGGTGGAATGCCGTGAGGAGCGAAAGGTGCAGGTAACGCACCGTGTAGTGGT
The DNA here is from genome assembly GCA_017503015.1 of Fibrobacter sp. NCBI lineage: Bacteria > Pseudomonadati > Fibrobacterota > Fibrobacteria > Fibrobacterales > Fibrobacteraceae > Fibrobacter > Fibrobacter sp. The sequence goes on from JAFVTX010000009.1 coordinate 44,625, forward strand.
GCCACGAAAAGTTCCCCGGCGAAATGCAGCACAGGGCTCCCATGAGACCCGCCACCGCAAGCCCCGACTGGATGATGCCCCCGTCTTTCTCCTGCTGGAAACTCCAGTGCCAGGGCGCCTTGTGGAAAAGCTTCAGGTTTTCCCCTTCCATCAGGAAGGTCTTGAAGTTGTAGGCCCTGAAATGTTCCGTGAAGGTCTTGAAATCCTCGTAGCCCGAAAGAAAATCCGTGCAGGAGGTAAGCTCGTCGGCGTAGCTCTTGCGGAAATTGCCGGCGGGGCAAAAGTCCGGAAAGTTCGGCAGCATGGTGGGCAATATGCGGGAATAGTCCTTCAGACTCTCGAAATCGAAATCTGGGAGCTGCGGGTGCGCCTCTGTCACCCGCTCGCCTGCCACGACCTGCACCAATGCGGATTCGGCGGGCACGTCCATTTCAAGAGCCTCTTCGACCATAGTGGGCCAAATATAGTAAGCACAATAATCTATCTTAGACCTAGAAGGGTTCCCGTATGCGTATTCTGCTGCTTGTATCGTGTGCCTGCCTCTTGTGGGCTTGCAGCGAAGATTCCGATTCGTCGGTATCTTTGAATGTGCCTGAGTTAGACTTGTCCTCGTCGGCAACAGCCGAATCCTCGTCGCTAGCGGGAAAGCTTTCTTCTAATGCTGTAGAATCCTCTTCGTCCGATGCCGTGGAATCCTCTTCGTCTGATGTCGTTGGATCTTCTTCGTCCGATGCAGTTGAGTCTTCTTCTTCGGATGAGGCTCGGCCTATTTCGTCGTCAATTGTTTTTGACTTTTACAGGGGCGCTGACATTTCAACAGTTCAGGAATACGAGCATTACCATACCCGTATCTTTGATGTGGACGGTTCTGAAACGGATATATTTACCCTGCTCAAAAGGCATGGATTCAATGCGGTCCGCCTAAAGACTTTTGTTTCGCCTAGTGCGCAATACGGATACGCCGCGGTAGGTTGCGGCCATGCCGAAGAATCGTACGGCGATAAGGAACATGTGGTTGCCTACGCGCAAAAGGTTAAGGCGGCAGGCATGGCGTTCCTCCTTGACATTCATTACAGTGACAACTGGGCTGATCCGGGTAAGCAGATTATCCCGAGCCGTTGGCGTGGTGTCAAAAGCTCAGATGAACTAGCGGATTCGGTGTATCAATACACATATGACCTGATTAGCTCGCTGAAAAAAGTGAATGCCATACCTGACATGGTGCAAATAGGAAACGAGACCACACCCGGAATATTGATTCATGTTCCCAACAGCGGAACAGATTGTTGGGGCAATGGTGTTGAAAAGGCTTCTACAAGTATAAATGGTGACATGGGAACTTCTAGCGGAAAGGCTAATGCGGCCAAGTACTTTAAGGCGGGTATTCGCGCCGTCAAGGCGGTTTCGCCCCAAACCAAGGCGGTGCTACATATCGAAAGTATCCGCAAACCTCAGACAGTCAATTGGTGGATGGAAGAGATTTTCAAGAATCAGAAAGTTCCTGCCGAGGTGATGGGTTTTTCGGCCTATACAGCCTACGGTGATGGCTCTCCAGAGGATTGGAAGAGCCTGTTTGAAGAACTAGTCTCGAAATACCCGGACCTTGAATTCATCGTTGCTGAGTACAACGGTGGTGACAAAGGTGATCACTACGCATACGACGGCTCGCGCAAGCACACTGATCAGATGATACGTGGGTTGGACCGTTGGATTGGAGCTTTCCTGTGGGAGCCGACCCAGGGAGGAGACTGGGGCGCAGCCCTTTTTGAATGGAAAGGGAATGACCTTTATGCAGATAAAAGGTCTTTTGACGAATACGACCCCTAATGTATAGGGATCCTGAATAATCTATCAAAAAGGCTCCCTTGTGAGCTGAACCCAAAAAGTTGGACAAAACGTTCGGGGTTTTCATATATGCAATACACAAAAGAAGAATGGGGCAAGGTCTTTGAACTCTACCAAAAAGGGTATGGGGCAGCACACATTTCAAGGATTACCGGTATGCACAAAAAAACTATCCAACATAGATGCCGGCAATATGACCTCACAGGCTGTCAATACACGCAAAGGAAAGTGAATGTTCGCCCAAATGCGGAACTAAAAAAGGCCGTCATAAAGGCCGTTGAACAACAATCGCTATCTTTGGCTGAGGTTACTGTCAGGTACGGAATTAGCCGTGATTGTCTACTAACCTGGTTGAGCAAGTTCCGTCATGGCGGCTACGAGGAACTACTTGCAATCAAACCAAAAGGGAGGCCACCCAAGGTGCCCAAGCCAAAGCGAACCAAAGGAATGAGCGAGGTAGAGAGGCTCAAGGAAAGGATAGCCTACCTCGAAGCGGAGAACGCCTACTTAAAAAAATTAAAGGCCCTAGACCAGGAAGAAAGTGCCGAGATGTTCGGTATAGGGCCCAAGTCATCCAAGAATTAAGCGACAATCACGCCCTGAAACATCTCCTGAAGGCGAGTGGCCTATCCCGTTCCACATACTACTACCACCTTAGACAGAAGGTGGACCGCTACGCCGACGAGCGTAGTCGGGTCAAAGCCGTTCATACGCAGAATAAAGGTCGTTACGGCTATCGCCGTATTTTGGCCCGGCTCAGAAACGAAGGCTACACGATCAACCACAAGACCGTCTACCGGTTAATGAAAGAAGAAGGCCTAAAAAACGTGCGTAGGCGCAGCAAGTACCGCTCGTACAGGGGCGAAGTCGGCAAGACGGCGCCCAATATCCTGAACAGGGACTTCGGAACGACAGGTCCAAACCAGAAATGGACAACCGACGTGACACAGATAAACGTCGGTGCGGATAAGTGCTTCCTGTCCCCGATACTGGACATGTACAACGGCGAGATAGTCAGTTACGCCATATCCGATCGCCCCGACTTGAAGATGGTCATGGAGATGCTGGACCGTGCCTACGCCGCAAGGGAGGTCAAGGCGGGGCTGATGTTGCACTCGGATCAGGGGTGGCAATACCAGCACTACTCCCACCAAAGGTCCCTCAGGGACCACGATATAGTCCAGAGCATGAGCCGAAAAGGCAACTGCCTGGACAACGCCATGATGGAGAACTTCTTCGGTATAATGAAGTCAGAACTACTTTACCCGAATACGTTCCGCGATGTGGACCACTTCAAGCAGGAACTGAGGAAATACATCAAATACTACAACAACGACCGGATAAAACTGCGCCTAAAAGGAATGAGCCCGGTACAATACCGGACTCATAACGCTGTTTTATCCTAACTTTAAACTGTCCAACTTTTGGGGTTCAGCTCAGTGCGGGGAGCCTTTTGTTTTTATGGGAGAGCCTTTCTAGTGTAACTTTTTGCCGCGCAGGTTGAAGTACCTCTTGGTGCCATCCGGTGCGGTTCTTTCCAGAAGGACGCTGTTGTCTTTGATGATGAGGCGATTACCGGCCTTTATGGGGCTGAATTTGGCCTTGCTGGAGGGAATAGAGACGAGATCGTAGGAGGAACTGCTTTTGGCTGTGGAAGTGTCGTAAACCTTTCCCGTTGCAAGGATTGCCTGAATGCTGCCTACCAGGTATGCAAAGGGTGCGTTCCAGTTGATGGCGACCTCATTGGTGGCATAGCTACAAGAATTATCGTAGTATGATTTTGCAACGGCGTCTTTGTCTACATAGTTCTTAGCGCAATCCGTTGCTGATGAGTTCGGCCCACCGGCAACCATCCCGGGAACGGGAGCTTCGATTTCATCTGCCTGGCTGGGACGATGGTGAGGGTTCATTACCTGATTAACTCCGTATCCGGTCAAATAGGATAAATCGAGAGGATTACGGCCTAAAATGTAGTCTGCGATGCCAATGGCTGCATTGAGGTATTTTTTGTCTTTGCTGAGAATATAGGCGTGAATGAGAACCATGCCTTTATTGGCAGCACCCCCATTAGAACCCCAATAGAAATCGCCTCTTTCTAAGGCAATGCCGAAACCGTTATTCTCAAGAGATTCAACATACTTGTCTGCGAGGCGGAAAATCATCGCTTTTGCTGTGTCCACATCGGCTTTCTCGAAGACGTTGGGATTTGTGGCGATAGTGAATGCTTCAAGCATCGCGCTATGGGACCAGCTTTGCAGAGTAGCGTCTTTGCTACCAAATTTTACAGAGTGTATGACATCTGTGAAATTTTTATTATGTGATATGCGGTAAAGTTCTGCATTGGCCCAGACTTTCAGCGACCAAATGCTAGATCCTGTATAAGAACCGGTTGATACGTCGCTCGGTTGTGTGTACCTTTCCGTTGCATTGGGTATTGCCCATTGGTGTGCTTTTTCGGCTGCTTTCGCACAGGAACTTGCAAATTTTGAGTCAAAAGAACTGTATATGTCAGCGGCAAGGGCCATTACGGCGGCAAAATTCCATGTTGCCTCGACACCCTTTCCAATAGCATACCTTTGCGCGGTGGCCTTCTCTGGCATGACCATCCCGGCGAATTTCAGGGTAGTGAGCTTGTGGAAGACGCCGCCGTCTTCGTCTTGCATGGCTATCATCCAATCCAGGTTCCAACGGATTTCGTCAAGAATGTCAGGAATCTTGTTTCCACTTTCAGGAATGTTCAAGTTGAGGGTGTCAAAATAGGCTTTGTTTTGCTGGTAAAGCTGCAGAAGGGTGTAGGTCGTGATGCCTGAGTTGACGATGTATTTACCATAGTCTCCGGCATCGTACCAGCCTTTGGGGGCTTTAAAAGTTTCACCCAGGGAAACGTCATGTCCGGTGGATGCATGGTATTTGACAGAAGTGTCTGGGTGGCCGGCTTCGCGAGCGTACTTTCCGGCGTATTTTTCCTCCAGCTCTGTAGAGGCTCGCTGGAAATAAAAGAATTTTAGGGAGCCTTTGGTAACGTCTTCAAGAGCATTGTCGGAAATAATGACAGGGTGGCCAACTTCCTCATCGCCTAAAAAAATCTTGTATGTGCCCGCAGTTTTGAAATCGCTAAAATCCACCAGCGAACCATCGGTTCCAGCAGGTATCCACGGCTGGGCTTCTGGAACAGTTTTGCTGAAAACAACTTTCCCGTCGGAGTCTTTTAAGGAAACGGTCTTACCGACTCCATCGATGACAACAAGCTGTTTTAAGCCGTTTGTGACGAATCCTACCTGATTTTGGTAAATTGTGGCTGCAAATATGGCATTGACAGCACAAAGGGCGGGAATGAGGATTTTATTGAAATTCATAGGAGTTCCTTTTCTATGCCCTCTAAAAGTAAATTTAGGGGAGGCTTTTTGAACGGTCTGGAATAGAAAAAATGTTTTCACTAGAAAACACCTTTTTGTCGTGATTTAAACCGGTTGTATGTAAAAAAAGTTTATCCATGCTGCTTTTTATTTGTCTGGTCAGGTTAGATTTCTTAAATAAGCTATTTTAGAACTATAAAAGGAAGGTTTTATGCGAATCAAAAAAGGTTTTGTGCTACGTGAAGTCTGTGGCGAACAGGTGATTATGGGTGAGGGCATCGGGGCTCTTGATTTTGGGAAACTCCTGTGCCTAAACGAGACCGCGGCATTTTTGTGGAATACGGCCACTGAACAGGGTGACTTTACCGTAGCTTCCCTGACGGACAGACTTTGCGATGTATATGAGGTGGAACGCTCCCGCGCAGAGGCTGATGTGCAGGCCATCGTGGATAGCTGGCAGAAGGTGAACGTGCTGGAATGAATTACCTTTCGTGGCTATGGCAAAGTATCCGCGGAGTTCGCCTGAACGTGGCCCTTCGTGTGGCGGTGGGAACCCTGCAGGTTTCCCTCGGCCTTGCCATGGTTTGGCTCAGCAAGCGCTTTATCGACGATACCATCAAGAACGGTTCTGACCAGGACGTGGCCCGCATGGTGGGCCTGCTAGTGCTTACGGTGGTGGGGAACGTGGTGCTCCGCCAGGTGTATTACTACCTCACGTCGGTGGCTACCATCCGGCAGTCCAACGCGCTTAGGCTCTCCATGTTCGGGCGGCTGTTTACCCGCAAGCTCTACAGCGAAAAGGAACTTCTTTCGGGCGACGTGACTTCCCGTTTTTCCAAAGACGTGGAACTGGTAAGCGAAGTGGCTACGGCGAAAATTCCCCAGATGATGGTGACGGCGATACAGCTTCTGGGGGCATTCTTGATGCTTCGCTGGTTTGACCCGCGGCTTGCCTGGGCCCTAGTGGTCCTCACGCCGCTGGCCCTTGTGTTCGGGAAGTTCGTCTCTTACCGCCTGCGGAAAATGACCCTCAAGATTCGCGAAGGGGAGAGCCGTATCCAGATGCATGTGCAGGAGGGCGTAGAGAACAACGCCGTGCTCCGGAGTTTGGGAAGTGCCCCCTGGGTTTCGGAGCGGCTGGATTCCATGCAGCGCACCCTCCATCACGACGTGGTGCGGCAGACCCGTTTTTCTGTGATTTCTCGGCTGGCCTTTGGCGGTGCTTTTGGGCTTGGCTACCTGTTGGCCTTTGTGTGGGGCGGTCTCGGGCTCCGTAACGGCACCATCACTTTTGGCGTCATGACCTCTTTCTTGCAGCTGGTGGGGCAGATTCAGGGGCCAATCCTCTCGATATTGAACAACGCGCCCCGCCTGATTCACGCTACCGCCAGCATCGACCGCCTGCAGGAGCTGCAGGGCGACGGTTCGGTCAATGGCGCGGAAGGCACTTCGAAGGGTGCGATGGGTGATGTTTCGGACGGCGCAAAAACCGTGCCCGAAGGCTCATCTGGCCTGGGCGTCCGTCTGGAAAATGTCAGCTTCCGTTACGCCACCGCCGACCACGATGCTGTCCGGAATTACTCTCACGACTTTAAGCCAGGAAGCAAGACCGCCATCATGGGCACGACAGGTGCCGGTAAGACGACGCTTTTCCGCCTGATGCTTGGGCTTGTGGAACCTCGGGAGGGCCACGTGCTTGTTTATTCTACGGACTCCAGTGGCTCCGCAGGTGCTTTTGAACGGCCTGTTTCGGCAAATACATGCGATTACTTTGTCTATGTTCCCCAGGGGAATACCCTAATGAGCGGAACGGTTCGGTATAATTTGCAGTTGGCCAAACCGGATGCTACCGAAGAGGAACTGCGACATGTGCTGCAGGTGGCCTGTGCGGAATTCGTGTTCGATCTGCCCCACGGTCTGGACATGGAACTGGGGGAGCGGGGCATGGGGCTTAGCGAAGGCCAGGCGGAACGTATTGCAGTGGCCCGCGGACTCCTGCGGCCCGGGAGCGTCTTGCTGCTGGACGAAATCAGCTCGGCGCTGGACGAGCCTACGGAGAGGGAATTGTTCCGCAGGCTTTTTGCGGCCTATCCGAACAAGACCATGATTTTTATTACCCACCGGAGTGCCGTTGCCGAAATGGACGGGGTGGAAACCGAGAAAATTTTTTATAATTGATGTCATGAAATCGTCTATTGCTTTTATTGTCGGATTTGCAGCGGCACTGTCTTTTGCCGGAGACCCTACGGACATGGATTCCCTTTTCCGCGGGAACGAGTATTCTCCCGAGCTTTCCGCTTCTTTGCGGGACACTTCTGCTGCCGCAGGCCCTGCCGTTCCCGGCAAGGCGAGTGCCGACAAGAAGGCCTCTAAGGACCTTTACGTTTTGCAGTTTGAGGCCGTAGGTGATTTCGATGCGGCCCAGCGCCGCCGTGCAGAACTTTCTGCCAGCACGGGTTACGCTATCCAGGTGGTGTTCGACGCTCCCTTCTACAAGTTGCGCGCCGGCGGTTGGAACAACAAGAAAGCCGCCGACGACAAGGCCCGCGAACTTTCGGCCTACAACATCAGCGCTTTCGTCGTGAAAGTGCGGTAAAATATCCGCTTATTCCAGCAGTCCAAGCAATTGCTTGATGTCCCGTTCGTCCATAGACGACGGTATGAACGTGCGCTCTTCGGGTGAGACGTAGATCATCTTCCGTTCCGAAGATGGCCGGAAACTTCTGTCTCTCAGCTCTACCGCGGGGTTCTTGAGGGAATACAGGAACTTACCCGTCTGGATAAACTTCTGGCCCTTGATGCCCTGCTTGATGGCGTCCATAATCTGGGGCACGAGTTTCTGGTTCGGCCAGGGCTCCTTGTGGAGCTCGAAAAGCCTCTGCTGCAGCAACTCTTCGTGAATGGGGGATTCGTGGTCCACATAGAACTTGAGCTGCGTGATGATGGATGCCGCCGAAAGTTCGGCGATGGGCCTGTCGTGGGGCGTCCCTTCGATTTTCGGGTGCAGCACCGTATAGGGAATCACGCTCAGGTTTTCGGCACTGATGGCGTCGACGCTTTCGGATTCCTCTTCGGAGGCGTCCTTGGGTGGGGGAGCCACGCTCTGCTCGATGGCGATGGTAGTGACCATGTGGCTTACTTCGTCGCTGTTGGCCATGTACCAGAAGGGGGTCCACAGGTTCAGCACCTTCCAGCCGATTTGACGGAGCAATGTGTGACGAATGTATATCCGGTCTTCGATGGATTCCCTGAAACGTTCCGTGGTGCAGTCGTCTTCGACCATGGCGAGGAACCGCTTGGAATTGTTGGCGTCAACCACCACAGGGCCGACAGAAATGCCGCACTGGCAGAAATAGGGCTCCACCTGGATGTTTTCGTCTTGCAGGGCCTTTAGAGCCTGGGCATAGAGAGCCGATTCCTTGGGCTTTTCGTCGGTAATGTTCAAGGTAAGCACCTTCTGCAGGTACAGAATCCATTCCCAGAACAGGTCCGGTTTTTCTTTGGGCTTTTGGGCCATGTCGCTTTCGGAAAGGAACACCTGGAGTTCGCTCTTGGCAAGAGTTGCACAGACAGAAAGGGAATTGTTGATGGCTTTCTTTTCGGTGGTTTCGTATTCGCCGCACACGAGAATCGTATCTCGCAGGCGGTTGACCGCCCTTTCGGGAGTCTTTACGTAAAAACTGATGGAAGGGTTTGTAGGCTGGAAAAACCTTGCCGCCGGAGAATCCTTGGGTGTAAGGCTGTTGATGGCCGACTCGATTTCCATGCAGGTGGACTGGTGAAGAGCGATAATGCCGAGAGTGCGTCCCGGTTGCCTTTCGGCATGGTGGATAGCGGCCTTCGCGATTTCCAGGACCTTGTCGGATACGACTTTCAGGGTCTGGTTCTTTACCTTTTCACGGCTGGGTTGCGGCAGTTGCCGAATGTCGCCACCGTAGATTTTGCAGTTCGCAAAATCTATCATGGAGGAATGGGCGTAGGTGGTGGAGAACCACAGTTCCCTGGTGGGAATCCCCTGCCTTAAGCTCATGGTGAGAATGGATTCCTGGAACGCCTGGGTATGGGGCGTCTTGTCTTCGGGGTAGCCGTCCAGCGGCAGGTGCTTCAGGAGAGGCGCCTTGGAATCGCCCACCAGCACCGTCTTTTGGCCCTTGAAAATGGCGGGAAGCGCCTCGCAGACCGAAATGCAGTCCGCGTCCAGAATGACTACGGTCTGGAATTTCTGAGACGGTGGAAGCTGGAAACTCTGCTCCAGCGGGATAAAGGCGAAAAGGCCCGGATTGTCTTTGACGGTGTTTTGCACCAACCTGAAGTTTGCGTTGCAGAACTGGTCCAGTCGGGAGCGGTAATCCCTGGTCTTTTGGGCGCGGGCCTTGGGCAAAAGGGAGAACAGGTCGGGACAATCCTTGCCGACCTGCTGGATTTGCGTTCCTGCCCAGAAATGGGCGAAGGCCTGGGCGATATTCTGGCTCACGTAGTCTGCGTCTTTCAGGTAGTCGACCAGTTCCTTTGCCCCGAATTTTTCGATGGACTGCAAAAGCGACGTGGTGCGCACGTGAATTTCCAGATTGCCCCAGTTGGCGTTCCACAGCTGGATTTCGTCCAGCCACTTTTCGATGCACAGGCTCTCGAGAGGAGTTTCCAGAGAAAGACCCTTCGTAATCTTGCGGGTGGATTCCTGGAGTTCCTTGACGACCTTCGCGTAGTCCTTCATCTGGGGGAGGGCATCCTTGAACAGCTGCCACTGCTCCAGAATCTGGAGAAGCAGGTCCAGCCGCGGGTCGTTCTTGTGGGTCTCCCTAAAGTCGTAGATGTAGGTAATCTTCTTGTTCAGCTCGAACCAGTTGGAGCGTTCGTAGAGCCAGTCGCGGCCCAGCAGGTGGTTCCCGAGAACGGAGGTGTCCTTGTAGGCCCGCTTGTTTTCTTGCAACTCGATCAGGGTATCGATCAGGTCCAGCAACTGGTTGTCCGAGGAGACGGACTTCGGGTCTTTCAGGACTTTCAAAAGCTTTTTCTTGGAACTGCGGTAGCGGTCCGAAAGGCCCTTGAGGGTGGCCTTCAGGCTGTCGGCAAATTCTTCGCGGACAGAAAGGATGTTTTCGTCTACGGCGTTGTCGGTGTAGATTTCCGATGTCTGCCTACGGTAGCGGACCCACTTGTCGCCTGCTTCGGGAAGCGCCTTCAGGGAATCCTGGTAGTCTTCCCAGCTGTTGGAACGCAGTTCCCAGTCTTCAAAGACAGGAGTGTTCCTGTTGAAGTTCTGGAGAATCAGGTCGATGATGTCCGAAAGTCCGGAAAGGTAGATGCCTGTGGGGAACAGTCCCGTCTTTTCGACCAGCTCGATAAGGGGCTTCAGTTCGTTGGCCTTGCTTGAGGCACGGGCAAGTTCCTTGGCAATCGCTTCTTGCTCTTCGACGGAGAGGCTCGGGACCCGCACATCCTTGAAGGCGTTCCTGGCCTCCTTGCCCTTCTTTTCGAAGTAAAGGTAAAGAATCTCGTCCAGGTCCGCCTTGAGTTCGCAGTAGTCCCTGTACGGAATGTTCGCAATTTTCTGGAACAGGGCGTCGGATGCTTTAACCTTGACGGCCGGGTTCTGAACGAATTCCGTCAGCAGGTCCGAAAGGGGCGCGTCGGAGGGCTGGATGTTCTTGTTTATGGCGTCGTAATACCGCACAAAAGAATCGCGGGTCTTCTGGAGTTCCGGCAGAAGGGCGTCCCTTTCGGGGCCTTCGAAATTGCGGAACTGGGGGAACAGCCTATCCCTAAACTTTTGGGCGGTAGATGCCCTGCGGTAAACCACCAGGGTGCTTTTCTTTTCGGCGATGGAATCGGCCACCAGGTTCGCCGTGGCCCGGTCCCAGTCTGTACCTGGCAGGGCCTGAATGGCGTAGGCGTTGTTTCCGGCATCCTTTGCGTCTTCTGTGACCTTGGTGGTGTGGGAATCCGTGATGTACAGAGGATAGTGGTCCAGCGGCGAGTACAGCTTGTCAAAGGTTTCTCCGTCGAACTTGGAATCCTTGGTCTGGAATCCATCGGCGGTAAAGAGGCTTGAACAGTAGAGGCGGCGCTGGTGTTGGATTCGTCCAGTCCCTGTTCCATGCATTTCTTGAGGTTAAGCTTGACGGAATCAAAGAAGGCGAGGCAGATGCCGTGTCGTGTAAATTTCCAGTTTTTCTTTGCCGCCACCGCTTTTTCGAAGAGGGAAAAATACAGCAAGATGCTGAACTGGCCGTTCAGGGTGGCGTCTTCTATGGTGGGGAGCGAAAGCTCCGTTTTCAACCGTTCCCGCAGGACGATGTTTTCAAGAGGGGGCTTCGAAGAAAGGGCTACCGTCTGGGTCTGGAGGCTCACATCCAGGGGCACCAGCAGGCTTGGGGAAAGGGCGTTCCCTTCCCACTTCAAGAATCCCAGCAGCAGGTATAAATCGGTGGTACCGAAGTCCTCCAACTTTTCCTTGAGGGCTTGCAGGATATGTTCTTTCACCTCTAGTTTTTGCTGGGGTGTGAAATTTTCTGACTTGGGGAGGAATGAGTCCAGGGGCAGCGGGCCTCCGGCCTGTTTCCACTTTTCAAAGAACAGGTCGCCGGTTTCAAGCATCAGGGGCGTCTGGTACAGGCCCTTGGTGTTGAAGTTCAAGAGTGAATCTTTGGAATCGAAAAGAGCCGATTCCTGGCGAATCTTTGAAAGGGTGGCGGACAAGGCTGCGTTGGACATGCCCTGAATATACATTATTTAGGAGTAGCGAGTTATGAGTTACGAGTTACGAGTTGTTGAATAGGGGTTTCTTTGGACTTCTTTTTTACAGATTTCGGCAGACGATGTCCAGGGCGGTATCTAGGTCGGTGGGCGCTTGGGTGGAGGCAAGTCCTGCCTTGAAAAGGACCCGGCCTAAGAGCTCTTGGGGGGTGACGCCTGCTTCCCGGTCTTGCCTGATACTGTGGGCTTTTTCCCGCTTGGAAAGTTTTTTGCCTGCCGGGTCCACGACGAGGGGGTGGTGCAGGTACTTGGGCGGTTCGGTCCTGCCCATCAGTTCCATCAGGGCGATTTGCCTTGCGGTGGAATTCCGTATGTCTTCGCCCCGGATAACATGGGTGATTCCCTCTTCGATGTCGTCGACGCAGACGGCGAATTGGTAGGTCCATTGGCCGACCCTATCCCGGATAGGGAAGTCCCCGCATTGGAGTTTCGGATTTTCGGCAAAGTCCCCTAGGCGTAGGTCGTGCCAGTTAATTACTTTGTCTGGAATCTTGATTCGGAGGGAGTGGGGGGCGTTGCGGGGGGAACCCCCGCTGGAGGGGGTAGCGGAAGACGCATGAATATCCCCGCCAGGTTGATGGGAGATCCCCGCCTGCGCGGGGATGACAAGTAAGTGGCGGGGATGATATGTGGCTGCAGCGAGGGGGAGGCTTCCCCCCTTGCATTTTCCTTGGTATATGATTTCGCCAAATTCGTTCTTTGGATTTTGTTCTTCCAGCTCCTTGCGGCTGCAGTAGCAGGGGTAGACCAGGTTTTGTGCTTCAAGGTTCTTGAGGGATTTTTCGAACCTGCCGAAGTGGTCGCTCTGGAGGCTTTCGCTTTGCCACTTGAAGCCAAGCCATTGCAGGTCTTCGCGGATGGCGGCGATGTGTTCGGGCCTTGACCTTTCCTGGTCGTGGTCCTCGATGCGCAGGTGCACCGACAGGTCCCATTTTTTGGCGGCGGCCCACACGTACAGGGCCGAAAGCAGGTGGCCTTCGTGGAGGTAGCCGGTGGGGCTGGGCGCAAATCTGGTTTTTCCGTTCACGGGGGGAAAATATAGGTAATAGGGGATAGGTAGTAGGTTGTAGGTATTTGGGCTGACGGGGACTAGAAGATTTAATGTGCAAGGGGTCGTGAGTTTTGAGTTGTGAGTAATGAGTTTTTATAATCGCGCCATTGGCGCCAAATTACATACTGACGACTCATAACTGACAACTCATTACTAATCTCACTTCTCGTAGCCGTCAAATACTATATTTCTTTTGAAAACGACGAACAATCGGGGTGTTTATGAAATTGAGTGGATTGGTTGGATGTGCTTGCCTGCTTGCCTTTGCGGCGGGCGCTTTTGCTAACGACATTATCGCGACGACCTCCAACGGCTCTACGGTGATTCTCCACGACAACGGCCGCTGGGAATACTACCAGAACAACGCGAAGATTCGGGACGTGCGTCCGGAAGCCATGCCCGAAGACGCCAAGTTCAACGTGTCCGTGCTTTATGAAAGTGCCGACAAGTTGAAGAAGAATGTGCGTATGGCCATGGAAGCGGACTTTGCCACCGAGGAAGAAATCAAGGACAGCCTGCGCAAGGTGCCCAAGGGCGGTATCATCTATTTCCAGGTACCAACCAAGCAAATCAAGAAGGGGCTGAACCGGGAGTTTACCTATTCTGTCTTTGATAAGGGCAAGACGCCAATATTCTCGAAGACCGTTGCTGAAACCGAGGCGACTCCTAGCGAAGACGCAGGAGTTTCGAACCTGGTGGTAGTGCCTGTCTATGGACGGCCCAAGTCCAAGGTCATGAAAGCCCGTGTGGAAAACCGTGCTGCAAGGCAGACCCTGGATATCGACGTTCCTATCCAGTAAGGGAACGCTTCGCAGGGATTAAACCGTGAAATTTGCCGTTGTGGACTTGGAAACCACCGGAGGGAAACCTTCCGATGGACGCATTACCGAAATAGGCGTCGTTTTGATGGACGATACCAACGTGGAGGGAACGTTCCAGGCCCTGGTAGATCCGGGCATGCCAATCCAGCCCTTTGTGCAAAGGCTTACGGGAATTACCGACGAGATGGTGCAGGGAAAACCGCAGTTTTCGGCTATCGCCGAAGACCTGTTGGGAATGTTGCAAGGCCGCATCTTTGTGGCTCACAACGTGCAGTTCGACAGTCGTTTCATGATGGCGGAACTGAAACGCTGTGCCATCAAGTATGACCCGCCCAGGCTTTGCACGGTGAAGCTCTCCCGAAGATTTTTTCCGGGGCTGCCCAGCTACAGCCTGCACAACCTGACGGAATCCCTGGAGCTTCCGGACTTTAACCACCACAGGGCTCTGGCCGACGCCCGTGCCGCCGCTGAAATCTTGAAGCTGGTCTATGAAAAAATCGGACCGGAAAAGTTGTTGAAAGAGGTGAAGAACTTGCCGAAGAAAGATTCTCGCCCTGGCCGCGGCTGACACATCTTGTCCCCTGCGGCCCTAACACCTACAACCTGTTACCTAAAACCTAGCCCCTAGATCCCAACCACTAACCACTACTTAATCATCCCCGCCTTATACTTCATCTTGAGTATTCGGGCGGCAGATTCTTCGATGCGCTTGCGGTAGGTCTTGTTGTTCTTGGAAATTTGCACAAGGTAGTTCACCATCTCTACCGCCTTTGCGGGGTAGGTAATCATGAACATATCGTTGCCTGCGGTAAGGGCGGTGCGGATAAGCTTGCGGAAATCTTTACGGGGGTAGCCCTTGCTTTTTACCCGTTCTGTTCCGCTGACCCAGGCCCGTAGGGACACTCCCCACAGGTCGTCGGTGAGAATCACCGTTTCCGGGTCCATATCCCGGGCCATTTTCACGATTTTCGGCTCGAATACGGCGGGGCGGCTAGAGATGCGGATAAACCGCACGCTGCTCATCATGGTTACGGGAATGTCGTTGGAAAGCCGCTTGAAAAATTCCACGTTGTAGGCGATTTTCTTTTTGGGGCTTGCACTGATGGCGATTTGATGGTCGCTGTTGGTCCAAGAGTCATAACCCGGGAAATGCTTGGACACGCATACCACACCGCTTTGGCGCATGCCCTGGACAAAGGCCTGGACTTTTTCGGTACTGGTGGAATCCTTTTCCCAGCTGCGGGCGCTTTCTTCCATGAAGGAATTCTTCTTGCGGTGGTCCTTGGCGGGGTCCAGCACCGGAGCCAGGTTCATGTTGATGCCCAGTTCCATCAGTTCAGCCCCGATTTCTGCGGAGATCAGCTGGACAGAATCCGTGGGCATGTCCCGCATTTCCTTGGCGCTGGGGGCGTGCTTCCATTTTTCGGAGATGCCACCCAGGCGGTTTACGAAGCCGCCCTCCTGGTCGCTTGCCACCAGCAGGGGGATTTTCAGGCCTTCGTTGGCTTCCTTGATTCGGGACTTGAATGCCGCCGTGTCCTTCAGGTGGTTTTTCATGACCAGTACGGCTCCGAATTCGTTCTCTATCAGGAACTGGGCCGGTGATAGATAGACCATGACCATCTGGGCGGCCTTTTGCTTGATGCTCATGGAATTCCAGAGGGGCATGAGTTCGTCGGGCAGACCGAAAGGGTTTTCTATGACCGCGGCAGTAGTGTCGGCGATGCTGTCGGTGCGGGTGGTGTCTTGCTGGACCGTATCGGCTGTGCTGGTGACACCGGCGGAACTGCTCGCGGGTTCCGTCTCTTGATTTGCCACGGATTCCGTCAACGAATTCTGCGGAATGAATTGCTCGTGCGACAGAGAATCCTCCGCCTGCACAAGAACAGTCGTTGCCAGAAAAACGATTGCTGGTACTATGTTAATTTTCATTCTGAATTCCGAAATCCGAATTCCGAAGTTACTCAGCCACTTTTCTTCCCAAACCGTCTGGGCTTGAATTCCCTAGGCGGGAAATCGAACTTGAGCTTGCCTTTTTCCAAGTACAGGTAAGCGTCGAATAGCCGGTGGCTCTTGCTGCGGAATCCCTTGATAAGTTCCGTCTTTTCGCCTGCCAATAGCTTCTGGATGGCCTCGAAGGGCAGTTCCTTGCCCAGGAGAATCTTGGGAAGTGAGATTCCCGAAGGCAGCTTGTCCACATAACTTTGGGAAACGTAGCCCGTGAGGGTCTCGAACACGTCGGTTCCGTCCACGGGAGAAGATCCCACCTTCTTGCCGGTGTCGATTTCTTCGGGCTTGTCGTCAAAGACGAATTCAATCTTGTTCTGGTCGTTGATGATGACCACCGCCGAAAATTCGGAACCCTTCTTGCTGCGGAATCCCGTAAGGGGGCCGATCTTGCGCTTGGTCAAGAGCTCCACCACCTCTTCGTCGGTAAGGCGCTTTCCGCCAATCATCTTGCGGATGACGATACCGTCTTCGGTCTTGTAGCGGCTCACGGTCTCGAAAACCTTCTTGCCGTTTACGGGGCTGAACTTGGCTTCGCCTTCGGTGTGTTCTTCCTTGAATCCCTTGATGTTCTTTACCATGGTGCGGGTCATCTCCACGATGCCCTTCATGAACTCTTCCCGGGATTCCTTGCCCTTGGAAATCAGGTCCATCTTGTATTCCCATTCGCCGGTGAGTTCCGGGCTGGTGAGGGCTTCGCAGTTCATGGCCGAAAGCACCTTGATCAGGTCAAAGGCCTTGGCGGTAGGGATCATGTCCTTGCCGTCGCGGACCACGTACTTGTCGCTGACCAGCTTTTCGATGATGGCGGCGCGGGTGGCGGGGGTGCCGAGACCCCGTTCCTTCATGGCGTCCCGCAGTTCGTCGTCTTCCACCAGCTTGCCCGCACTTTCCATCATGGAGAGGAGCGAACTTTCGGTGTAGTGGGCAGGAGGCTTGGTAAAGTCTTCTTCCGCTTCGATGGAAACGGTCTTCGCCTTGTTGCCGTTCAGCTTGGGAATGTTGGACTCGTCGTCGCTATCCTTGCCGTAAACCGCCTTGAAACCCGGGTCTACCAGGATCTTGCCTTCGGTAAGGAAGGTTTCGCTCTCGACGGTGGTAATGCGGGTGGTGTTTAGGTATTTTGCCGGCGGGAAAAATACGGCGATGAACCGCTGGCAAATCATCTGGTAAATCTTCGCTTCTGCTTCGGAAAGGCTCTTGGGAGCGACCCCGGTGGGGATAATGGCGAAGTGGTCCGAAATTTTCGAGTTGTCAAAGACCTTTGGGGTGCGCTTGACCCAGTTGTTGTCCAGGGCCAGCTGGGCGAACTTTGCCAGAGGGCCCGTAATCTTACCCAGGGTAGATTTCACAGGAGCCACGTAGTCTTCGGGCAGGTGGCGACTGTCGGTACGGGGGTAGGTGGTGGCCTTGTGGTGTTCGTACAGGGACTGTGCTATGGAAAGGGTGGTCTTGGCGCTAAAGCCGAAACGGCTGTTGGCTTCGCGCTGCAGCGTGGTCAGGTCGTAGAGGCCTGCGCATTTCTGCTCACTTTCGGAGGTGCTTTCTTCAATGGAGCCTGGCTTGCCCTTGCACTTTTCCAAGATGGCCTTGACCGTTTTTTCGTCAAAGATCTGCTTCTGTTTTTCCTTGCCGTCGGCCTTGAACCATTTGCCCTGGTAGTCGCTTCCGTTGTTGTCGAAATTGGCGGTGACGGTCCAGAACTTTTGGGGCTTGAACTGCAGGCGTTCCTCTTCGCGCTTGACGATAATGGCGAGGGTGGGGGTCTGCACACGGCCGCAGGGGGTAATCTGGAACCCGCCCATGGAACTGTTGTAGGCGGTAAGCCCGCGGCTCCCGTTCATGCCCACCAGCCAGTCGGCCTCGGAGCGGCAAAGGGCGGCGTCCTTCAGGTTTTCCATGTCCTCGGCGGTACGCAGGTGCTCAAAGGCATCCTTGATGGCCGTAGGCGTCATGCTCTGCATCCAGAGGCGCTTTAGGGTCTTGCCCTTGAAGTTCCCCTTGAGCACGTAGTCCAGTATGTAGAAGAAAATCAGTTCACCTTCGCGGCCCGCATCGCAGGCGTTGATGATGGTGGTGACGTCTTTACGTTTGATGAGTTTTCCGAGAGCCGTCAGGTGGCTCTTGGTGGTTGGGAGGGCCACCAGGGGGAACTTTTCCGGCAGCATGGGGAGGGTTTTCATGTCCCATGCCTTGTAGCGTTCGTCAATATCCTTGGGGTCGGCAATGCCTACCAGGTGGCCGATGGCGTGGCTCACGATGGTGGTGTCACTTTCCCAGTAGGCGGTCTCTTTCTTGAAATTCTTTGCACCCAGGACTTTTACCAGGTCAGAGGCTACGCTGGGTTTTTCGGCGATAATCAGGGTCTTTTCGGGAGCTTTCGTTTTAGTTGCCATGAGACTTCCGTTCTTAACTTATTTCCATTTGAAACGTCCGAACAGGCCAAACAGCACTGCCAGGACGGTAAAGGGGGCATGGACGATTTCTACGGGAATGCACCACTTGAGCAGGTGCTCCTGCCGGAATATCTTGAGTCCACGCAAAATGAGGATCAGGTCGCCCAGGCTTTTTAGGGCGAAGGCGATGAGGGTTGCAATTAAAACTTCGGTGCTGAAGGGCGAAAACGCTGCCGTGACGCAGAGCATGGTCAAAAACAGGAACACCATGGAGAGCACGAACACGATTTTCGGGGAGTAGTAGATGGTCTTGGAGGCCCAGCGCTTGCGCTGCTCCCAGAGTTCCTTCAGGGTCTCTTTGCCGTTTGTGGTCACGAAGGTGGAGGGGGTAATGCAGTAACGCATGGCGAAAGGCCGGTCGGTGGCCAGCTTTTGCATCAGAAGGTCGTCGTCGCCGCTCTGGATTTTGATGACGTTCTCGAACCCGTTTACGCTCTTGAAAAAGTCCTTCCGGTAGGCCAGGTTGTTGCCCGTGCTGGTGAGAGGCAGGTGCATGGCAAGGCCCGCAGTACCCGCTACACGATAAATCAGGGTCTCTACCGCCTGCATGCAGATGATGAAGGGGGACTTTCCGGGGACGGTGGGGATGTAGGAATGCCCTGCTACCAGTTCGATTCCGGGTTCGAATTCCCGCAAGATGCCCGTAAGCCATTCCCGCTGGACAATGCAATCAGCGTCCGTAAGGCACAGGATGTCCCCCTCGCAGGCCTCGATCATCTTGCTGATGGCGTGCTTCTTGGGGCTTACGCCTTCGGGAATTTCCTTGATGGTCAAAATATGGAGCCGTTCGGGGTGGCGGGCGCGGTATTCCTCCAGAATCTGGGGGGTGTCGTCGGTACTGCGGTCATCGGCCACCCAAACATCCCAGACACCGGCATAGTCCTGGTCCAGTACGGAATCCAGGGTGGCCCGGATCCCTGCGGACTCGTTCCGGGCGGCGATGAGGACGCTGACCCTCGGGGGCGGGTTCACGGTGGAACGGCCCTCCCGGACGGTGCCCAGGGCACGGTAAAAGCGCACTTCAAGCCACAGGTAGAAGAGGCCGAACAGGGCAAGGAGGGCTATAAGCCCATATGTGACGACGGTCCAAACCATTTTCGGGGCTAAATGTAAAAAGGTTTTTTGAAAAATTGGTCCGGCGGGGGTGGTCCGGCGGGGGCAATTTTGGATACATATATATATGTTAATGTTTATTTGACAAGAAGCAGGAGTTATAAAAGAGTATATGGCTTGTTTTTTTGAAAAAATAGCCCGCTTTTTCAGTAAAATTAAATTTCCACTAAGGTCCCTTTACAGGTTTTCGGATTTATTTATCTTTCGCCTCGGATTTAAAAACGAGTATTGGCACATGTCCCTTCGGGGAGTGTGCCTTTTTGTTTGATAGTCTTCGTGACGGGCTCCATTCCGTCT
This sequence comes from Fibrobacter sp., assembly GCA_017503015.1. Lineage (NCBI taxonomy): Bacteria > Pseudomonadati > Fibrobacterota > Fibrobacteria > Fibrobacterales > Fibrobacteraceae > Fibrobacter > Fibrobacter sp. The sequence continues at coordinate 64,327 of JAFVTX010000009.1, forward strand.
TTTCCAGATGATTCTCTTTTGGAGGAATCCTATGAAGAGTAGGATATGGGGCCTTGTGGCCCTCGGAGGAGCCTTGCTCTCCTCGACTGCATTTGCAGGAACATGCAAGAACCTTGTCTTGTACGAAAACGGCCAATCCAAGGGCTTTATGGAAGAGTCCACCCGGTCTTTCCCGGAAGCTCCTGAATGGTCTGCCAACTGGGGCGATTTTGACAACATGAAATTCCCTTACATCCGTCTTTCGGGCATGCGGAACTATCGTGGGGATTGGACCGGTTCCCTGATTTTTGACGCCCTGCCCGTCACGGTACAGGGCGGTGCCTTGAAATTGAAGGTCCGTTCTACCCAGGCGGGAAATTTCGGGGTGTGGCTTTCGGGCGTGGGCGGCAACGGGAAAATCTCGTTCCACACGCTAGAGGCGGGCAAGACCCAAACCCTGGAAATTCCCGTGTCGGCTTTGCTGGAGGGGTCTACGGTAGAGGTGGACAAGATTGGAATAGGCCTGTTCAACGTGCCGGCCAACCAGTATACCACCTTGTTTATAGACGATGTGGCCTTGACCTGTGTCCAGGAAACCGCTGTTTCGGCGTCAACTGCGGCAGGGGAGGAGGCTCCGGCTGAAATCGAGCCGTACCCCTTTGTAAATGTAGACCCTGCATCGCCTGTGCGGGAAGGGCTTTTCGAGGACGTGTATGAGCGACCTGTAAAGTCCCGTTATAGCGCTAGCGAAAAGGAGTCCTTGAAAGCCTCAACCCAGGCGAAGTTCGTGATTCCCGAAGAAAGCCAGATGCGTATTCTGGGATTCAAGGATGCGGAAAGCCTGACCGCCAAAGATTCTTGGCGAGGTTGGTTCAACAGTATGTTCCTGGTAGAAAAGGGTAGCCTCGTTGAAGGCGTAATCCCCAATTCCAAGAGGCTGTTTGACGAAGCTGGCGAACTTGCCGCCATGAGCGACTACACGGTGTTGCCGTTACTGGTGGCCAATGTGGACTATGGGGTGGCCTATTGTGGAGATAGTTCCTGCACCAAGCGCGAAATAGAGGATTACCGCTTGTCCTTGGTAGGGCTTTCGTCTCCGCAGGTTTCCGTGTCCAGGGTTCGCGTTGCCTACGATCCTTATTTCGCAATAGCTCCCAGCGGAAAGCTTCCCATGCTGGAAATTTGTGCCGAAAACAAGTGCCTGGAACTGAAACCGGGTTCCGACGGCATTCTGGAATTCGGGTCCGCAGGGCTCCAGAAAATACTTGTGAAGATTCATTCCGATAATCAAACCTTTGAACAAAAGTTATTCGTGGAGGTGAAGTAATGAATTGCTTGAAATTGATGTTTGCCGCAGTCCTCTCCCTTGCGGGGGTACTTTGCGCCAAGACCATAGATTTGTTTTATGCGGATCAGGGTAATCGGTCGTGCCTTTCCAAGAACAGCTTCTTTTCGAACGATTGTTTTGACAAGATCGGTTCTTCGGTATCTGCAAAAATGCCTCAGGTTCGTCTCCGTTTTATCGATCCGCCGGAACTCGCTTCTGCTCAGTTCGGTTTTTATCTGGAACGACCCTTCTTTATCATCGACGGGATACACCTGAGTACCGACGAAAAAAGGACTCTTTCCCAGTTGCATCGCGAAACGGAGGAGTTCGGCATTCCCGAAATGCTCAAGTCTCTGGGCTACACGCCGGTGCTTGTTCAGTTTTCGGAAACCGTAATCCGTTCGCTGCAACAGAACAGTGAGTCCCTTGCAAGCCTGTTGAATTATCTGAGTGGGAACAGGACAATCCCGTTTCCGAACGGCAAACAGGACGGTTTTGTAATCTTGGGCATTAGCCAGGGCGGGATTATCGGACGCTATGGTTCCTATCTGTATGACACCACACGCAATAAGGCGGAAACTGCTCCCGTTCGTTTCTTTGCTTCTTTAGATTCGCCCCATCAGGGTGCGGTAATGCCCAGGGGTCTGGTAGCTTCCATCGATTTTTGGGCCAACGAGGCGGAAGTCGGTGCGGCAGAGGCCTTTTACGACCTGATTTCTTCTCCGGGTGCAAGAGACTTGCTCATTTACGATACGGAGGCGGGAAATACAACGTACAAGCCCAGGACTGGTACCGACAGGTTCCTTTTTGGAGACTACCGCAAGGCCGCCGAGTATAAGGGATTCCCTACGGTGCTTGTGGCCCAGGGACAGCTGAAGGGCAAGGATCCAGCCCATAAGAATAAGTACTATGCTCTGGAACGCCGGACGGAATTGTTGTCCAAGGTGATGGGCCGAGCTACAAGCGTGCTGGCTTACTCAACGACAGAATCGGGAGAATATGCCCGAAACCGCAAATATGAATTCAATACCGATGTGGACGAGGTCTCGAAGAAGGGCTCAACGGACTTCGATTTTGTCCAGGGGAGTACGTACCCGTTTGCAAAAACCCTTTATGAGTCCCTACGGGAAGGCATGGAAGAGGCAATGCCCAAAAATTGGGACAAGAAGGTCAAGGTTGGAGGACTTTCAGTTGCAAGCCTTCCTATGAAATCTTACTGGAACGACGACACGCTTTATCAGGCCAGCAGCACCTTTATCCCTACGGTGAGCGCTATGGACCTGAAATGCGATGGAGACCTGGCCATTCGCAAGGGCTGTGCCCACAGCCAGGGAACTTCGGGAGTGTCCTTCGAAACACCCGGTTCAAGAAGCTCGGCCAAGGCTATCTATGCCGTGGATCCGACCCACCCGCGCTATGCGGAATCTATGAGCGGTAGGCATATCGAGTCTCCGGCAAAGGACGATGGCTCTATTGACAAGAAAGTCCTTGCCGGTATGCAGGTGGATATCTGGCGCGTGCTTTGCGAAGTGGCCAAGGCGGATTACAGTCAGGCGACAGGACAATTCCGTAACCCGAAACTGGGGGGCTTCTTCTCGCCGAATACGTCTTGCATGGATCAGGGCAAGATGCCTGCCGTCATCAAGAACGGCGGGATTCTCCAGAGCAAGTCCTTTGGGTATGTGCGTTATGACTATAATACGGCAGCAACAGAACGTTCTAGCCAGGTCGCATTCGTGCTTCCGGCTGGCTGGAAAAAGGTCATGACGGTCGACAACGGCCTGGATGTTCCCGCATCAAGCATTTTTGAGGTGGAGGTAAAAGTTCAGAATCCAAAGAGCAACTGGATGAAAGCAGAACTGCTGTTGACAAGCCGTAAAGATGGAGGCTCCCAAGTTCAGTTTGCGGAATTGAACATACCCCAAGACGGGCTGTTCCACACCGTCCGCTGGCAGATGCCCGCTACGGCAGGAGCCCTAAAGAACTTCCGCTGGTTCCGTCTGGTGCTGAATTCCAATGGCGGTCTTGTCACCCTGCGTAATCCCCGTCTGCTCATTAACGCCAACAACCTGGAAGAAGTACCTGCGGCTATCCCGTCGGCCAAAATCTATCCGAATACCTCTTACAAGGTGGTTCCCTGGTCAGACACCGTTGCTGTCAAGGATTATTCCGACGGCTTGGGCTCTGGAATTTCCATTGATTTCAAGTCCAGTCTAGATGGAGCCCATTTTGACTTGAAAAAGAATTATTCTATGGACGCCTACAAGAATCTGAATGTGGTTTATTGGCCTGGAACCTGCCAGAACACATCTATTTTCTTTGATGCCAAGTCCAAGAAAAATGTGAATATAGGTAACGGTAGTTTGCAAAATGGCTTTGTTGTGAAAAAATTACCATTGGCGGATTTGATCAACACAGACATTACCCCCAAGGGCTCCCTTTCCGCTTCCCGGCTGGGATTGCAAGCGATGAGGGCAAAAGAAAAATGCATTGTCCGCTCTATAACTTTGGAATAATTTGGTTGACATAGTCTAAATAAAATAATATCTTCGAAACCTCAAAAAGCAGTATCCCCGTGAATCGGGGATGCTGCTTTCAAGAAGGAAGAAATATGAAAAATAAATTGTTCACACTTTTGTTTTTATCAGTTGTGTTTTGTCTGCTTGCTGGCTGCAATAAGCCTTTTATGCAGACTATGGGGTCTAACCCTATGCCGGTCTATCATGAACCGAGATGGTCCGGAGAGCAACAGAAGAATTTTACCGTGGGTGTAGACTTGTTCGGGACTCCTTACGGAATAGGCCAAAATGTGGACGAGGTTCATTCCGTAGGTGGTGACCTCTTTGCACAGTACCGTTTCTTGGACGTGTTCTTTGTGCAGGCCGCGTTCGCAGGAAACGGCGGTTCCCTGAAGTTCGACTGTAATGACAAACCCTGCTGGGACAAATACCGCGAATGGATGAACTCCAAAGAAGGCGGAGATTCCTATTCGTTCTGGTCCTTGCAAGAACAGGCGATGCTCGGGCTGGATTTTAACGTAGGATTCGTTCAGTTCGGTTTTGGCGGTGGCGTTATGCTGTCCCAGTCCAACGGCGACTACGAAGACAAACGTAAGGAACTTGCGGAAAGCGGAGTCATAGATAGCCCTGCAGAAAGCTCCGAAATTTTCCCCATGATAGGAATTTGGTATGGTTTCAATCTTGGAAAAAATGCTCGTTACGGAGTCATCAAGAACGAGACCAGAATGGTCTTTTCCGACGATTTGTCTGAAGAAGGTTCTTTGGTCAGCGGCGTAGGGTCGGCTATGTCCATGGGCCTTGTCTATTACCATCCGTCAGGGTTCCACGGCGGCGTGTCCACCTCGACGCAGGAGCTGTTCTCCATAAGTCTGGGTAAGACCTTCTCCTTCTAGCTCAAGCGACTGTTCGCCGATATTGTTTTTTTGTCCATATGCAAAAAAAGTCCCGGAATTTCTTCCGGGACTTTTCATATCTGCTTTAATTTGGTTTAGGCCGTCGCGAAACTGGTCCGCGACGTTATGCTGCCATTACTTGCTGAGTGTCTGAACCTGCACGTCCCAGCTCTGGTTGCCAAGAGCGATGCGGTAGGTGCTTGCGGCACCGGCCTTCATGTTCTTGGTGTCCACGGCGGGTGCCGCGTTCGGGTCCTTCTTGGGAACGCCAATGTGGCGGTTGCCCTTGAGGAATTCGATACCCTTGTTGCCAGCCTTCGTCTGGAGGCAGCCCGTGATGAAGATGGTTTCGTCGGTAACCGGCAGACCATTTTCTTCGAGGAGGGCCTTGGCCTTCGGAATGCCCGGTTCGAGAATTTCTTCTGCGCACTGGACGCCCGGATAGGCTTCCTTGAACGGCTTCATGTTGAACTGGTCGGCAGCGATCTTCACGAGTTCCGGATCCGGTTCGCAAGGAGTCTTGCCCTGGTAGCCGAGGAGCATCTTGCCGTAGCCTTCGGTCATCTTGAACCAAGTACCGCGGCCTGCGGCCTGGTTCAGGGTGTTCATGTAAGCCTGCTGGAAGTAGAACTGGGAAACCGGCGTCACGGAAGAAGCAAAGCCACCGCGGCGGACGCATTCACTCATGTTCTCGATAACCTTCGGGAACAGGTGGAAGGTCTTGGTTTCACGCATCATGAGGGTGTTGGCGGTAAGAGCGCCACCCGGCATGGGGCTGAAGATCACGTCGGTGGTAATCTGACGGGCTTCAGGCGGGAAGTTGTAGTCCTTGAGGCATTCGACGGCCACGTTGTTGGCTTCCATGAGTTCCGGAATGTGGTCATCGACGATGCTGTCTTCACCGAGGGCGAGCTTGTAGTCCGTACCCTTGAGGGCGTGGAACATGGAGAACAGGTCGGGCTGAGCCGTACCGCCGGAAAGGGGCTTGCGGCCGAGGTCCACACCGTCGGCGCCACCTTCGATAGCGGCCTTGTACTGGGCCACACCGGTACCGCAGGTGTCATGGCTGTGGATGCGGAGTTCCACCTTGTCGCCGAGGAGCTTACGGGCGCGCTTGAAGGTTTCATAAACCTTGGTCGGGTTCGTGGTACCGGAAGCGTCCTTGAAGCAAACGGAAGCGAACGGAACGCCTGCGTCCAAGATGTTGCGGAGGATGCGTTCGTAGAATTCCGGGTTGTGGGCGGCGTTGAGGTCGCATCCCGGAGGAAGTTCCATCATGGTCACGACGACTTCGTGTTCCAGACCGGCGTCGGTGATGCACTTGCCGGAGTAGATGAGGTTGTTCACGTCGTTGAGGGCGTCAAAGTTACGGATGCGGGTCATGCCGTGCTTCTTGAACATGTCGGCATGGAGCTTGATCATGTCGCGCGGCTGCGGAGCGAGGGCCACCACGTTGATACCGCGGGCAAGGGTCTGCAGGCGGATGTTCGGGCCGACAACGCGGCGGAACTCGTCCATCATGTCGAAAGCGTCTTCGCCGCAGTTCTGGTACAGGGCCTGGAAACGGGCGCCACCACCAGCTTCAAAGTGGGTGATGCCGGCCTTCACGGCAGCTTCCACCGCGGGCATAAAGTCCTTGGCGAAAACACGGGCACCGAAAATAGACTGGAAACCATCGCGGAACGAGGTGTCCTGGAACTTGATCTTTTTCATTTGTGTCTTCCTATGGGATAAATCCCTGGTTTTTACTGTACAATAAAATACGGGGGGAAATATAGATAATTCGGAATTATGATTTCAGATTTCGGATTTTTATTCCAGATAATAAGTCCGAAATCCGAGCTATGAGTTCCAAATTAATCTTAATTCCGAAATCCGAACTCCGAAACCCGAGCTATGAATTCCAAATTAATCTTAATTCCGAACTCCGAAATCCGAACTCCGAATTCATAATTAAATAAACATCATGGTGTTCAGTTTGGCACGGTATTTCCAGGTGAGTTCGTGCTTGGGGCCCAGGACGCCAAAGAGGGTGAGCATGGCCTTCTTGGCGGCCCCGTCGTTCCATTCAGGGGATTCTACGAACAAATTAAGAAATGCCTGCAGGGCGCTTTCAAAGTCTTCGGCGCAGGCCAGCTTGCAGGCCTCGTGATAGACGACGGCTTCCTTGCCCGTAACGTCCTTCTTGGCGGCTTCGGCATGAAAGTCCAGCAGCTCCAGCAGAGATTTCGCCTCCCGGTACTGGTCGTCGGCTTCGGTGAACTTGGCAAGAACTTCCTTCGCCTTTTCAGTATCACCCATGCCGAGGCTTGCCTTGGCCCACAGGAGCTGCAACTTCTTGTCGTCGGGGGTCTTGGCGAGGGCTTCGTCCAGCATCGGGAGCGCCTGGTCAAAATTCTTCTGGGCGATGGCGTCTTCCAGGGCCATCTGGAAACGGGCCTCGTCACTCACGAAGAACTTTTCGAGACGCTTCTTCAGGTCCGCTTCGGGGAGTACCCCCTGGATGACATCGGCAATCTGGCCTTTGTCTACAATATGGACTTCAGGCACGGACCGCACCCGGAAAGCCTGGATGAGCTGCATATTTTCCCGTTCGTCACAGCTCACGACACCCAGCGTAAAGTCCATGCTGGTAGAAAGAGTCCCCAGCAGCTGGGAATAGGGGGCGCAGTCGGGGTATTCTGCCGAGGAGAAAAGTACGGCGACGGCGCGGTTTTCGGAGGCCTGAGCCACCTCTGTTTCAAAATTTTCAGCGGTAATTTGAACTACTTTAGCCATATGCTAAATTTAGTTAATAGTTACACGCACCTTCGGTGCAGTTACTAGTTACTAGTGAAATTAAAATACAAGAAGTGTCTTTTTGAGAGCCTCTAATAACTAGTAACTTAGAGCTAGTAACTAATTTTATCTATATTCCTCTCCATGAGTACCTGCCCGTTTTGCAAATCCGAAGTCGCCCAGATGAAAATCGGTCATCTGGACCTGCGCATGTGCCCCAAGTGCTTTTCGGCGTTTTTCCCCTGTGACCAGACCACGGCCCTTCGAGGAGACCTGCCGGACAAGTCCCGCGAACTCTGGTACAACGCCCTGCTTGCAAAGAACGTGGCGGACCCGGACATGACAGGCGCCTGTTGCATCGACCACGGCGAGCCGCTGGTAGATGGCAAGATTCCCGACTACGGCTACGAGGGCAAGGTGACCACCTGCTGCAAGATGTTCCATTTGCCGCCTTCCATGGTCCTGCGCATTCTCAAGCGGACCATCGACTCGCCTTTCCAGAAACCGGCCTCTAGTGGCAAGCACCATTTCTTTTTTATCCGCGCTATCGATTCACTTGTTTCTAAATTATTCGGTGAAAAACAACCCGATGAAGATCCTTTGGATGCCATTCCGTACAACATCCACCTGAAAAAATTCTTCGAGTAGCATGAAAAAGACCTATATCATCCTTTCGGCTATAGCGGCAGCGGTCCTGCTGGCTTACTTGCTGCTCCCCAAGGTCACCTTCGAAGAGGCGGTATTCCCTCTTGAAAAGGGCGTGACCTTGCTTGCCTACGATGATCAGGCCGACGGAGGAATGTCCAGGATTGAATTCGGGAAAGAAGGCGACGCCCTTTCTTTCCGCTGCACCCTTGGAGAAGACACCACCCTTGCCGCCTGGTGCGGGCTTCTCTGGAACTTTGATCCGGACAGCGCCAAACTTTACCGCAACTGGTCCCTTGTAGATTCCCTGATTTTTGACATGGAAGTCCAGGGGACCCAAGAGGTCTTGGTGAAACTCTGGACCTACGACCCGGACATTACCGACATCAAAAAGGCTAAGACGTTCAGGCTGCTGATGAAAGAACTGCCCCTGCAGAAAGGCCGTAACCGCGTCGCCATTCCCATAGACCAGCTCTACACGCCGGATTTCTGGTACGAAGATGTGAAGACGGAATCGGGCAACAAGCACACTCACATGGAAACCGCTGCACGGCTAGAAATCGCCCCCGGCTGGAACCAGGCCCGTGGCAAGTCATTTTCGCTCAAGATTCACGGCATCAAGGCCATCGGCATGAGCAGTTTCAGTTTCGGAATCGTGCTCGCTATTTTTGTGGTGCTGACCATTATAGCCGTCGGCAGACGGCACCAGGTCATGGACGAAACCGAAAGAGAAGATGAAGAACAGAAATAAGATACTCGGTTTAATATTCTTTGCCGTAGCCTTCGCCTTGTGGGGGCTTTTCTTTACGCAGTTCAAAAGTAACGCCCTGGAGTTGTTCCCGTCAAGGACTTTCGAAATCTACACCCTGACAGACCACGAGGCCATGGGCTTTTCCACCTCCGAAGTGACGGTAAGCGATTCCCTCGTGGATGCAGTGGTGAATATCCGGAGCGGCAAGGCGTTCCCTTTTGCCGGGTTCGGATTCAACCTGATGTCCCAAAACGGAAGGCCCGCAGGCTACATGGACCTGTCCAGGTTTGATTCCCTGGAGGTGGAAGTTTCCACCGTGCGGATGAATTCTATTGGTCTACGCATTCTCACAGACGACCCTCAGTATTCGCAGAAGGGACTGTACATGAGTTACCGCCCTCTGGAAACCCAGGCTCCGGCAGATCGAAGTTTCGGGGTGGCCAAGGTCGCTATCGCTGATTTCAAGACGGCGGAATGGTGGCTTGCCGGCATGGGGCTGGAAAAAGACGATGGTCTTACTTATTTATATAGGGCCATGCTTCTCGAGGTTTATAACGGCCGAGGCACCCTGCGGGGAATTCCCGACGCTATCCAGGTCAAGTCCCTGCGGCTTTGGGGCGAAAACCGCGATTTTAAGAAGGGAATGTTCTTTGTCCTTGGACTGCTGGCCATACTCTTTGTATGTTTTATTTACAGGGCTTTCCGTAAGCCAGAAGACAGAGCCGCCCAGAAACAACAAATGGAGAAGGTCGCTCGTCTTTTGAAGACTACGGACAAGTCCCTGGCCGAAATCGCTCTTGAAGTGGGGGAGAAGAAGGCCTCTCGTCTAGAGCGGAATTTCCGTAAGGTCTACAGGCTTTCGCCGCTGGAATACAGGAGGAAGAATGATTAAGCATTGGAACTTGGACAAGGTCATGCATTTTCTCAAGATCCTGGTCCTGTTTACGGTCGGGATGTTGCTGATCTATTACCTGAGGGGCGTCCTGTTTCCGTTCTTTGCGGCGTTTCTCATCGCCTATATCGTAGATCCCATAGTAAACCGCTTGCAAAAGAAGGTCAAGCACCGTATTATCGCCGTCATAATCGTGTTATTGGTGGCTGGGCTTGCCATTGCGGGCGCTCTTCGCCTGTTTATTCCCTTGGTGATTGGTGAAGTGCAGAACCTGGGCGTTCTTATCGCCAAGGTGTTCAACGATTCGGAATGGGCGGCACGGATTGAAAAGTTGATGCCCGGCGGATTGTACGAAACCATCCAGTCCTTGATTTCTTGGGAGCAGTTGTCCGCTTCCATGCAGCACCTGGATTTCTGGAGAGAAGTGCAGAATATCGCTGGCAAGGTTCTTCCGGGAGCCTGGGGTGTTCTCTCCTACACGGGAACAATCGTTTTGTGGTTCTCCGGTGCAGCAGTGATATTCATGTATCTGGTGTTTATCATGCTGGATATGCCCAAGCTCCGTCGGGGCTTGTACAGCCTGGTTCCTGAACGGTTTCAGGACAATGCTATATCCTTCGCGAAAGAAACAGACCGCTTTATGGGAACCTATTTCCGCGCCCAGTCCCTAGTGGCCTTGACGGTGGGTACTCTCTATGCTATAGGGTTCGGAATAATGGGGCTTCCCATGGGGGTTGCCTTCGGGCTTTTTTCCGGCGCCCTCAACATGATTCCCTATTTACAGCTCACCACCATCCCGCTGGCCCTTGTTTTGGCCGTGGTTCACGCCCTGAATACGGGCATGCCCTTCTGGGAAGTGGCCTTGATTATTTGCTCCATTTACCTTGTTGTACAGGTCATTCAGGACTTTTTCCTGGTTCCTCACATTGTCGGAGGCTCCATGAATCTGCCTCCCGTGGGCATTCTTTTGTCCTTGTCGATATGGGGTAAGTTGTTGGGCTTCTTAGGGTTACTTGTCGCTATCCCGTTCACTTGTCTGTGCTTGGTGTACTTGCAGAAGCTCCCCAAGAACAGGTATGACGAAGACCTTGATTCGCCCGAACCGCCCCCCGAGGCTTGATTTATGGGGGTTGGGGAAAATCAAGAAAAAAAAATTTTTTTTGAAAAAAGTTCCCCATTTGTCAAAAAAAAAGGTATAATATACGCATAACTTTCTTAAACCTAACTCAGGAGTTAAAAAATGAACAAACAAGATCTCATTGAAGCCATCCTCGCTAACAAGGAAGCTGGTTTTGAATCCAAGGCTGCCGCTGGCCGCGCTGTTGATGCCGTTCTCGACGGTATCGCCGCCGGTATCAAGAAGGACGGCAATGTCCAGCTGATCGGCTTCGGCACCTTCGCTGTGAAGAGCCGCGCTGCTCGCACCGGTCGCAATCCGCAGACTGGCGCTACCATCAAGATCAAGGCTTCCAAGACTGTTGGCTTCAAGGCCGGTGCTGCCCTCAAGGCTGACGCTGCTAAGTCCAAGGCCAAGAAGTAATCGATCTTTTGAGGTCTAAAAAAGGCTGCCCTTCGGGGTAGCTTTTTTTTTGTACCTAAAAGATGTAAGTTTGTATGTGCCTCTAAACGGGCCTGTTGTTTTGGATACGCTTAAATATCGCGGGGAAGTTTATTTATATTATGGGTTGAAGAAAAGGAAGGTTTTTATGAATAAAATATTTGTCGGTGCGATGTTGGTCGCTTCTATTTTCATCGGGGCTTGCGGAAGTTCTTCGACAAGCGAGGCAAAGGACAATTGCACCGATGACCCGAACTTGCCGGAATGCCAGCAGAATGAAGATGATCAGCAGAATACGGAACCGGAGGAACAAGAACCTTCCGTGCTTGAGTAGAAAAACAAAGTTGATTCCGTAACTCTTTGCTGATCAATTAGTTAAATGTTCCTTGCTGCAAGGGACATTTTTTTGTGAAAACATATTGCCTTTTTTACATTTTTTGGCTATATTTGCGCAAGTTTGAACTGAATGAACTTTGACTGATTAAGATGATTTTGCATAAGGTCAATAAGGCAAAGGCACCTTGCGGAACACACGGTTCCGATGCAGTTAAAGTTTTTCCGTTTTCTGATTTTGATTTTGCTGAACCATTTGGTTCGGCATTTTTTTTACCCAGCGTCAAAGCGACGCTCACCCCTACGTCACCCTGGAGCGTAGCGATAGGGTCCACGAGCACTAAAACACCAGAGTTTAAAAATTAATTAGCAATAACGGAGATAAAAAATGAAGATTGAAGGCATCGACAAAGTCCTTATCATCGGTTCTGGCCCGATCGTGATCGGTCAGGCTTGCGAATTCGACTATTCCGGCACCCAGGCTTGCAAGGCCCTGCGCGAACAGGGTTACAAGATTGTGCTCGTGAACTCCAACCCGGCTACCATCATGACCGACCCGGTCATGGCCGATGCCACTTACATCGAACCGCTGAACGTCGCCCGCCTCACCCAGATTATCGAAAAGGAACGCCCGCAGGCCCTCCTCCCGAACTTGGGCGGCCAGACCGGCCTGAACCTCGCCTCAGCACTCAGCAAGGCTGGCGTGCTGGACAAGTACGGCGTGAAGGTCATCGGTGTGAACCTCGACGCTATCGAACGCGGCGAAGACCGTGAAATCTTCAAGGAAACCATGCAGAAGCTCGGCATCGACACCCCGCGCTCCGGCATTTGCCACTCTGTGGAAGAAGCCGAAAAGATCGTTGCAGAAATCGGCTACCCGGTGGTGGTTCGCCCGGCATACACCATGGGCGGTGCAGGCGGCGGTTTCTGCTACAACGTGGAAGAACTCCGCACCATTTGCTCTAACGGTCTTGAACTCTCCATGACGCACCAGTGCCTCATCGAAGAATCCATCCTCGGTTGGGAAGAGCTGGAAGTCGAAGTCGTGCGCGATTCCAAGAACCAGATGATTGCCATCTGCTTCATCGAAAACATCGACCCGGTGGGCGTGCATACCGGCGACTCCTTCTGTGCCGCCCCGTTCCTCACCATCGACAAGAAGCTCGAAGAAGAATTGAAGGAAAAGGCCTTCAAGATTGTGGAATCCATCGGCGTGATTGGCGGTACCAACGTGCAGTTCGCTCACGACCCGAAGACCGGCCGCGTGGTGATTATCGAAATCAACCCGCGTACCAGCCGCTCCTCCGCCCTTGCTTCCAAGGCTACCGGCTTCCCGATCGCCCTCATTTCTGCAAAGCTCGCCGCAGGCCTTACCCTCGACCAGATTCCGTACTGGCGCGACGGAAGCCTCGAAAAGTACACCCCGAGCGGTGACTACGTTGTGCTCAAGTTCGCCCGCTGGGCATTCGAAAAGTTCCGCGGCGTCGATGACTGCCTCGGCACCCAGATGAAGGCTGTGGGCGAAGTCATGGCTATCGGCAAGACCTACAAGGAAACCCTCCAGAAGGCTATCCGCGGCCTCGAAAACGGTCGTTCCGGCCTCGGCTTTGCCAAGGACTTCAACAAGAAGAGCAAGGAAGAACTCCTCGAAATGCTCAAGACCCCGAGCTCCGAACGCCACTTCCAGATGTACGAAGCCATCCGTAAGGGCGCAACCGACGAAGAAATCTTCGCTGCCACCTATGAAAAGGCCTACTTCGTGCAGCAGATGCGCGAACTCGTGGAACTCGAAGAAGAAATGCTCAAGACTCCGGGCCGCCTGCCTGCCGATGAACTCCTCATCAAGGCCAAGAAGGACGGCTTCAGCGACAAGTACATCGCCAAGATTCTCGGCATCCGCGAAAAGGACGTGCGCAAGAAGCGTACGGAACTCGGCGTGGTCGAAGGCTGGTGCGCAGTGCCGGTGAGCGGCGTGAAGGACCAGTACTACTACTACAGCACCTACAACTGCAAGGACGAATCTACCGCTTCCACCAACCCGAAGAAGATTATGATTCTCGGCGGTGGCCCGAACAGAATCGGCCAGGGCATCGAATTCGACTACTGCTGCTGCCACGCTGCAATGGCCCTCCGCGAAATGGGTTACGAAACCATCATGGTGAACTGCAACCCCGAAACGGTTTCTACCGACTACGATACTTCCGACAAGCTCTACTTCGAACCGGTTTCTTTGGAAGACGTTCTCCAGATTTACCACAAGGAAAAGCCGGCTGGCGTGATCGTGCAGTTCGGTGGTCAGACTCCGCTGAACATCGCCCGCGCCCTCTCCGACGAAGGTGTGAAGATTCTCGGTACGAGCATCGACTCCATCGACATCGCCGAAGACCGCGACTTGTTCCGCAAGATGATGGACCAGCTCGGCATCCCGATGCCGGAAAGCGGCATGGCCACGAACATCGACGAAGCCCTCGCTTGCGTCAAGCAGATCGGCGGCTACCCGGTGATGATCCGCCCGAGCTTCGTGCTTGGCGGCCGCGGCATGGAAGTCATCTACGACGAGAACATGCTCCGCGAATACGTGGCGAAGGCCGTGGGCGTGACCCCGGACCGTCCGCTCCTCATCGACCGCTTCCTCCACAACGCTCTCGAATGCGAAGCCGACGCCCTCTCCGACGGCGAACACGTTTACATCCCGTCCGTGATGGAACACGTGGAACTTGCCGGTGTCCACTCCGGTGACTCCGCCTGCATCATCCCGCCGGTGACCATCACCAAGGAAAACTTGGCAACCATCAAGGATTACACCAGGAAGATTGCAGAAGCCCTCCACGTGTGCGGCCTCATGAACATGCAGTACGCTATCGAAGACGGCAAGGTGTTCGTCCTCGAAGCGAACCCGCGTGCAAGCCGCACGGTGCCTCTGGTCTCCAAGGTTTGCAACACCCAGATGGCCCGCCTCGCGACCCGCCTCATGCTCGGCGCGAAGCTCGAAGACCTGAAGCTCAAGGACAAGAAGTTCAACCACCACGGCGCCAAGGAAGCCGTGTTCCCCTTCGACAAGTTCCCGAAGGTGGACCCGGTTCTCGGCCCCGAAATGCGCTCCACCGGCGAAGTTCTCGGCCTCTCCGACGACTACGCCCTCGCTTACTACAAGAGCCAGGAAGCCGCTGGTTCCTTCCTCCCGAACGAAGGTGCCGTGCTGATTAGCTTGTCCGATAAGGTTAACTTGTCTGAACAGGCCATCGAAATCGGCAAGGAATTCCAGAAGCTCGGCTTCAAGATTTACGCTACCGAAGGCACCGCCAAGTTCTACGAGAAGGCCGGCGTGAAGTGCGAAGTGGTGAACAAGATCGCTGAAGGCCGCCCGAACGTCCTCGACATCATCTTGAACAAGCAGGTGAACCTCATCATCAACACGCCGTGGGCAAAGCGCGACGCCATCAAGGACGAAAGCGCCATCCGCAAGGCCGCCATCAAGTACAAGGTTCCCTACATCACGACCCTCGCCGGTGCCTACAACACCGTCAAGGGCATCGCCGCCGCTCGTAACGGCCATGGTGCTGTGAAGTCGCTGCAGGAATACCACGCAAGCATCGAAGAGGTGTAGTTTGTAGGATGTCATCCCCGCGAAGGCGGGGATCTCTTGTCAAAAACATTCAAAGGACTGCAGCGATGCAGTCCTTTTTTTGTATAAAGGGGAAAGCCTTCCCCTGGTTCGCACTCCGTTGCTCTCCACCCCTTCTAACGGGTGCTCATACGCCGCGCCCGTAAGCCCGGGCTTGCCCCGCACACCCGCGCTAAAATCAAAATTGCCGCAACCATAATGGCTGCGGCATTTTTCAAATGTAAAACTTATTTTTTATGGTTTGATGTTTTGCTTTTTTTTCCTTGATTATGCTCTATTTGATGAAGGTCTAGTAATTCGGAAAGATTTATATCCAATCCGTTTGCAATTTCAATAAGCGTTATGAGCCGAGGGTTTCTAGAGCCGTTTATGGCACGGGTAATGGTTGATTTAGTAAGACCATTTTCGTAGGCGAACTTTTCAATAGTTGCATAGCCCGCATCCAGTATCTTTTGGCGGATGTTTTCGCGAATGTGCTTTATGGTCACTTCGGGGTCTAGCATGATTTACAAAGCTAGCGAATAGACTATGCAGAATAGTTGCCGTATGGCAACTGACTTTCTATTGAACCTTTGATTTTTTCAGATTAGCCTCGACTAGCGGTTGCCGTTTGGCTTCTTCGTTCTTCGTTTTAATCACAAATAGGAAAAAAAATTGATTGTTTGGTAATTTTTAGGTTGCCAATTGGCAACCTTATTTGTAAGTTTATGGCTGAGTTGCCTTTCTCATTAAAAGGAGATTCTGTTTATGTTGGCAAATAAATTAAAATCCAAACTAGAGGAAATGAGACTTCTAGAACTCCAGCTTTTCATCATTGAGTTCAACAGAGCATCCCAATTGGATAGATCTATTTCTAAAAATTCAAATGAGCCTAAATCAGGATTTCGCAAGGCCCTTGTAAAAACCTGCCTAGCCTTGATAAAAGAAATGGACGACAAAACATTGTCCAACGTCAAAATACGAAAGGGAATAAAAAATTTATCTGAGAAATACGGGGTGTCCTATGGACAGGCACAGAAGGTTATAAATGTTTGCTTGAAACAATACATGTTCCTCACGCAAAAATACGAATTTGCCGCTGAACTAGATTGTCCCTTAGATTCAACTACGATGAAGGGGTGTCATATTTTTCATAATAAAATGTGCTCTGTTAAGGAGGATGAGTATAAAAATTATCAGAATCTGTTTGACAAACAATTCGCACTGAAAGTCTTAAAGGATGAGGAGTATGATAAACAGAGAATTAACAACTACGTTGGAGGTGAAATATGAAGATGTCAAATATAATTACTTGTGTCCTGATTATTTCGATTGGCTGCTTTGCTCAGTCGGAAACCGGCAAGGGGAATGAGGCGTTGCTTAAGGGAAAGCCGGGAATGATTACGTACGAGGGAAAAAACTATAAAACAGTCAAGATTGGAAAGCAAGTTTGGTTGGCTGAAAATTTGAATTATAAGAATTCCTCGAGATATGGATCTAATATTTGTGCTGGTTGTGAAGATTTTGGACGCCTATATACTTGGAATTCAGCTATGGCGATACAACCGGAGGCGAAAGAAAATTATGATATGGAATTACGAACAGAGGGTAGGCCCATCTCAAAAAAACATCAAGGAATTTGCCCGACTGGGTGGCACATTCCAACGGTAACTGAATTGAAAGATTTGCTGGTTTTTGTTGAAGTTCAGATTTATAGGTATGCGGGAAAGTGGCAAGATTCAAATTTAGATTATCTTAAAAATGAAATAGAAGGACTCTTTTTCCCTTACGATGGAGGGCGAAGTCGATTTATTCTGGGTGTAATGAATAATTATGGGCTCGCGTTTATTGAACCAGATTTTTGGGCAGGCGATTTCGGAGAATATGTAAATTCTTTTGGCTTGAGCATTCGTTCTTCAGGAACAGGCAAGGATAGAGAACTTGATAAATGTGTTCCTGGACAAATACTAACAGATTTTAATACAGGGAAAAGTACATGCTGCAGTGAAGGCTGTGCTGGTGACCATTTTGCTATGTGGCTTGCGGATGAAAATACGTCTTGTCAGGACAAAGTGAAAAGAGGTCGCCATAGTTGTGAATATGCGCCTAAAGCCGCCCTGTTCACCTTTCAACAATATGCTGGTGATTTTTTGCTGGATGTTGATTGGAAGTACAAAAATTCATACGCATCAGTGAGATGTTTGAAGGACTAGACCAAAGAGATGTTTATGAAAAATTCTAAAATCGTTTCTTTTGTATTGGACCTAAGAAAGTCTTCCTTAGGTCTCGCTTACTGTGGAATATAAGTTGCTCTGATTTGGAAAGTTCTCCGCTTTCGCATTTTAGACTGAGAAGCTGTAAGGTACAAATCAAGTCGGCAACTTGGAATAACTTATAATCCTTGGGAAGCACTTTTCGGAGTGTATAAGAGGATAGTTCTGTTGAAAGGATGTAATTCAAAATTCTGTTCAACTCGTGTTGGCCGTTGTCATAATAAAGGACAACATCCTCAAAATTTTGAAAGAAGGCTAGGTTTTGCCGGATGAACAGAGACATTTCGCGAGCCATACGACCTTCCAAAGCCAAAGTCGTTTCGCCTTGTCGCTTTTCGAAAACAAAAGTCTTGTAGGAAATTGGAGATTTCAGGACGAAGAAAAACAGGCTTATAAAAAGAGACCTTCTTTTGTTTGGTGGCTCGTTGACGAAGATTTCTTCCCTGCGAATAAGTGGTGCTGTGTGAATGACAAAATCGTTGCCGAATCCAAGCGACTGGACCTTGTCGTTTAAAGCTTGAACCTGAGAGCTAATATCTTTTGACTGGTCGTGGATGACGAGTGTCACGATGTAATATGGGGATTTTGAATCGTAAGGGCCGAAATCCCCACTCTCATCCACAAAAATACTCAGGCAACTCATCAAATTCTCCAAACAAAAATGGCGGACAGTTTGCCCGCCTAGTTAGGTTGAACCTGGGTCTTTCGACCAGCTCGCTAATAATATACATAATTTCCAATAGAAAGTCAATAGAGAAATGAACAAAAAAGCACTATTCTTCAATTGCGTTAGGGATAGTGACCCCTTGGGGCGAAGACTTGCGGACAGTTTCGTCTTGATGTTTTCGGGAGCAAGGCTTCGTTTTAGGAGGCGAGTAACGAGCGAAGCGAAGGTAATCGCCCCTAAAATATAGCCCGACCGCACATATATGTGCGGGAACGCCCAAAGAAGAATTTTCCCGCACGGTGCCTCTGGTCTCCAAGGTTTGTAACAGGCCTGTGAGCCGTAGGCGACCTTTGACCACTTAGCACTTTAGTGCTTATGTGGGCATGGCGACCTTTAGGTGGGAGTGAGGCGTGAGCTGAACGGTCTTCATAATCGAAGTCCTCGGCCTCTCCGACGACTACGCCCTGGCCTACTACAAGAGCCAGGAAGCCGCAGGTTCCTTTCTCCCGAACGAAGGCGCCGTGCTCATCAGCCTTTCTGATAAGGTGAACCTCTCCGACAGGCCATCGAAATCGGCAAGGAGTTGTAGAAACATCCTCGCCTCAGTCATGCCAGTCCGCAAGCGGCCTGTCGCGACATTCGGCTTGCGGCGTTTTCCAGAAGCTCGATTGTAATCAAGGACGACAAATACGAAGTAAGCGAGAGCCGCACCGAAAAGTATACATTTCGATATGGCCGAGCTACAAGTATTGCACTATGTGCAAATGCTAAGGGCGAGTGAAGCAGGACTGCTTGCAGGCCTATTTCTGAACCCCGCATTTGGGAGCCGTAGGCTCCAAAGCGCTATCCGTAAGGCCGCCATCAAAAGTGTGCAAAACGAGCGTCGCAGAAAAATGCTTGCGCTAGCGCTATTTTTCTATGACCGAGTGCAGCCACGGACGCTATACGAAACTTGCCACTTCAGTGGCTTAGTTGAGTTATCCCCTTTGGGGAGAAGCGTCAAGTACAAGGTTCCTTATATCACGACCCTCGCCGGTGCCTACAACACCGTGAAGGGCATCGCCGCCGCAAGGAACGGACATGGTGCCGTGAAGAGCCTGCAGGAATACCACGCAAGCATTGAAGAGATCTAAGGCTTGAATGTCATCCCCGCGAAGGCGGGCGGACAGCACTAAGCACTTTTATACGATACTTGGCAACTTGTTGCCATAGTAGAGTTATCCTCTTTGGGGAAGTGCTTAGTGCGCATGGCCACCAAGGTGGGGATCTCCTAGCGTAAGCGTGTCATCCTGAGCGAAGGGCGTAGCCCGAAGTCGAAGGATCCAGACCCGCATTTGTCACCCTGGAGCGTCCATAGGACGCGATAGGGTCCAAAGCTATTTAAGACCGTAGCAATAAAACGCTGCGGTCTTTTTCTTATATTTGTGAAAAGCAATTTTTATCCGTAAGGAAACGGGAAAATGCATATCTTGGAAAAAATTAGCGAATTTGTGGGCAAGTGGATGGCGGTTATCATTTTGGCTATCGCGGCGCTCTCGCTGCTCCTGCCCAAATCTACGTTCTGGATTGAAATCAGCTGGGTGAATTACCTGCTGATGATTGTGATGTTCGGCATGGGGCTCACACTCAAGTTAAGCGATTTTGCGCTTGTATTTGCACGGCCGAAGGAAATCACTATCGGGTGTGCGGCGCAGTTTATTATAATGCCTGCACTTGCGTTCTTGCTCTCTAAGGTTTTCGGGCTGGATGCCGCCCTCATGGCGGGCGTGGTTCTCGTAGGCACGTGCCCCGGCGGGACGTCCAGCAACGTGATTACTTATCTTTCGAAAGGCGACGTGGCGCTTTCCGTGGGCATGACCAGCGTGAATACGTTGCTCGCACCCGTGCTGACTCCGGCGATTACGTACCTGCTCCTGCGCACCACCGTGAGCGTGGACGTGCTGGCAATGTTCCTTTCCATCGTGAAGGTAGTCATCGTGCCGATTGCCCTCGGGTTTGTCATCAACAAGTTTTTCGGTAAATGGACTGCCCGTGCCGTGAAGGTCTTGCCGCTCATCTCGGTGATTGCCATCGCGATGATTGTGGCGGCGGTCGTCTCGCACAACGCCGCAAAGATTCTCTCTACGGGTGCCATCGTGTTTGCCGTGGTGATTCTCCACAACCTGCTCGGCTACGGCTGCGGCTTTGGCCTCGGGAAGCTGCTGAAATTCTCGACACCCAAGACGAAGGCGCTTTCCATCGAAATCGGCATGCAGAACTCCGGTCTTGCCACAAGCCTTGCGGCGACTTCGTTCTCGTTGCTTGCCATGGCGACTGTTCCCGGCGCTATATTCTCCGTATGGCATAACATCTCCGGCGCAATTCTTGCGAACATATATCGTCGCTGGGAAAAATAGCCCGATTTGAATATGAAAAAGCGCCGTCCAAGGAAACGTGCTCCCATGAACCGCTCGCAAATGATGCAGGCGGTGCATTCGGAAGATACGCAGCCCGAACTACTTGTGCGGCGGGAGCTTTTTAAGGTGGGACTGCGATATAGACTGCACCGTCGTGATTTGCCCGGCTCTCCAGATTTATTCATTCTCAAGTACGGCGTGGTGGTCTTCATAAACGGCTGTTTTTGGCACCAGCACGGCTGCAAGTTTACAAGCAAGCCCAAGAGCAATCCTGAATTCTGGAACGAGAAATTCACGAACAATATCGTTCGCGACATCAAGACGAACTGGAAACTTTCGCTCTCGGGTTACCGCGTCGCCACAGTGTGGGAATGTTCCATCAAGAACGACTTTGACCGCACCATCGAACGCCTCAAGGCATTTATCAAAAGCGACGAAGAAACTATCGAAATTTAAGGGCCCAATGGGGCATGGCGTACAAAGGCTCTGTCAAGTCTTTCTGTACGGCTACAGAAATGCTGCGGCGAGATTGGTCACGATTTTAGCAAAAAATATGGTCTGTGTCGAATAAACGGTTTGGAAGGGTCTTCCGAATTCGGAAAAGTTTACTAGCCTGGTGCGGGCGTACGGAATAGACCGGCAGAGTTCTTGCGGTAATATACGAATGTTCACTATAAAGTGGCCGGACCTGATGGTCCGGTCGTTCTTTTTGGGTTGAATTTTGTAAGAAATCCATAATTTTTGTTGCCGGAGTGGTAGAAAGTGGTATATTTGTACTGTGTTGTGGTAGATTAACCCAAATCTGTGTGTAAACTAGAATGAATTCATCGCTATTCATAGGTCAGGCCCAAACGGCTATCGACGGAAAGGGAAGGTCCTCCTTCCCCAGGGAATTTCGTCGTCAGCTGGTGCCGTCCGATGGGGAGAAGTTCGTGGTCACCCGTGGCCCGGCTCGGACCCTACGGTTTTATACCTTGCCAGAATACGAGAAATTCATGGCGGACCTGGACTCGAGGTCCGACCGCCGTCAAGCTGACCTAGTTCGCAGAGGCCTCTGCCCCACGGTAGTGGAATTGGATGGTCAAAACCGTATTTTGCTCCCGAAGACCTTGTTGGAGTATGCTGAGCTGAAGGGCGAAGTCCTTTATGTGCAGGCAAGCGGTAAGACTCTCGAACTATGGAATCCAGAACGCTTCAATGCCAAGTATGGATTGCAGACAACCGAAGATGTTGCTGCATTCGATGCCGCGTTCTATGGTGAAAGCTTGACGGAGGGCGACGATGCAAAACGCTGACCTGCGTCAATCCAAATTACAGACAAATGAATTTTATCACGATCCGGTGATGCTTGCCGAGTGCCTTGACGGACTCCGCATCAGGCCGGACGGCACATACGGCGACTGCACCCTGGGCGGTGGCGGACATTCCTTCGGAATTGCAAACAAACTAAACGAGAGCGGAACGCTCCACGCTTTTGATCGCGATGAGGATGCCGTTGCTTTTGCCACCAGGCGCCTTGCGGGTGTAAAGTGCAAGTTTATTGTGCATCCGGTGCGGTTCGGTGAACTGAAGAACGAAATCGCCCCGAACACTCTGGACGGCATCCTTTACGATCTGGGAATCAGCAGCCACCAGGTGGACGATTCCAGCCGCGGGTTCACCTTCGTAGGCAACAACCCGCTGGATTTGCGCATGGACCGTCGCGAAGGAGTCTCTGCCCAGGAATGGCTGAAGTCGGTGAGTGCCGACGACCTGGCTGCGGTGCTCCGGAAGAACGCCGACATGGACCGCGCCTATAAACTGGCCTCCCGTCTAGTGGAGATGGCATCTGCGGTTACGGCCGAGGGCCGCGAGATTTTGCCCAACGACGTGAAGGCCGTTGTGGAATCGGTGTTCCCCGACAAGCGGCGCGAAGTGAACGGCCTGCTGGCCCGTGTTTTCCAGGCGGTGCGCATGGAAGTGAACGGCGAGCTGAAAGAAATTGAAAATAGCCTGAGTGCCGCGGTGGATTGCCTGAAGGTGGGCGGCCGCCTGGTGGTGATGAGCTACCACTCGGTGGAGGACCGCTGCGTGAAGGAAACTGCGGCTCGGTTCGAGAAGGCCTGCATCTGCCCGGAGAACTTGCCGGTGTGCGTGTGCGGTGGGAACCACCAGCGTTTGAAGAAGGTGAATCGCAAGCCGATTCTGCCTACGGAACAGGAGATTGCAAGGAACAGCAGGGCTCGCTCTGCGAAGCTTAGGATTTACGAGAGGGTATGAGCGGAACTGAGAAATTCAAGGTGGCGGCAACCAACAGGTCGATTTTTATAATCGTCTTTTGCGTTGTGCTTTTGGGAGCCCTGCTCCTGATGCTTCCGCTGTACCTGCAGAACCGCCTGAACAGCCTTTACGGCCAGTCCCGCATGCTCGAGAGGCAGGTGACCTTCTTGCAGCGCGACGCGCTCTTGCTGGAACTGAAGATTAACCAGATGTCTTCGCTGGAACGCCTGGCCGACTTTGCCGATAGCGCAGGGCTCGGGCTGTACGAGGTCCCGCAGAAGATTATGGTTCTGGAGGGTAAAGGTGAATAGATTCCCTCTTGAACCGCTCGGATTCTTGAAATGGATAGTGCTGTCCTTGGTGGTGGTGCTGACCTTGCAGACCTTCAACATCCAGGTGCTGAACCGGGAAGTGTACCAGAAGAAGACCATGAGCCTGGTGACCCGTTCCAAGAACATCTACGCCGAACGGGGCCAGATTATGGACCGGAACGGTGTGGTTCTGGCGGACAACTTCAGGGATACCGCCAACAAGGCCCTGGATTACAGCCGCGTGTTCTTGCAAGGAAAACTTGCCTCCCAGGTGATTGGCAAGCTGGACTTTAACGGTCATGGCGTCATGGGCGTGGAACGCGTGTTTGACGAACGCCTGAGCGGGAACGAAGGGTTCCGGGTGAGTGTGCAGGACGCCCACCGCCGTGAAGTGTATTCCCGTTCCGAAAACTTGGCGGAGGCGGTGCCGGGCAAGAACCTGGTGCTGACGATTGACAAGAACATGCAGGAACTGGTGGAAAAGGGCCTGAAGGATGGCGTGACGAAATACAGCGCCACCAGTGCTTCTGCTGTGGTGGTAGATCCTTACACCGGCGAAATCCTGGCCATGGCCAGTTACCCCACCTTTGATCCCAATTCCAAGACCCAGGGAATCGGCCGTGTGGCAAAGAATGAGATTGTCTCCATGTCTTATGAGCCCGGTTCCACCTTCAAGGTGGTTACCGCCGCTGCCGCTCTTGAGAATAATGTGGTGGACCCGGAAAAAGTGTTCGCCAACGAGGGCAAGAGCTGGAGCTGGAACCCGAGATCGGCTCCCATCAGGGATTCTCACGTGTATGGAGATATGAACATGACCCAGGCCATGGTGCAGTCCTCCAACATCGTGTTTGCAAAGATTGCAAACGAGGTGGGGGCGGACAAGCTTTACCGCATGGCCCGTAACTTTGGGCTGGGCATGAAGACTTCGGAGAATTTCTACGGCGAGGAATCGGGCAAGCTTTACCAGCCCTACGAACTGACCCGCGACGACCGCACCCTGAAAACCATGGGCTACGGCCACGCCCTGCTGGTGACGCCCATGCAGATGGTGATGGTCTATTCCACCATTGCAAACGGCGGCAAGTTGATGGAGCCCATGATTGTGAAGGAATGGCGGGATGCCAATGGCGAGGTGGTGGAAAAGAACGAGCCGGTAGAAGTTCGCCGGGTGATTTCAGAAGTGACCGCTGCAAAGATTCGCGGCATGCTCAGCCATGTGGTGAACGACAGCGACGGCACGGCGAAGCAGGTGAGGAGCCGGAAAATTCCCGACGTGATTATTGGTGGCAAGACGGGTACGGCCGAAAAGTTCAACCAGAAGACGGGCGAGTACGATAGCAAGCTCCAGGTGGCCTCTTTCATTGGGATGGTCCCCGTGGAAAACGCCCGCTATGTTTGCCTGGTTCTTGTAGATGACCCCAACTCCGACAAGGCCTACGGCCACGCCGGCGGTGTGACGGCAGGGCCTATTTTCCGCAATATCGTGGAAAGTATCTATTACCATCCGGAAATTTCTCCCTTGACTCACAAGCTGGCGAGAGTGCCTGCCAAGAACGGCTGCAACGTGGACTTTATGGGCATGACGGTGGCGGCAGCAAAGAAGATGGCTGCAGAACACGGATGCCCGGTGGAATTCAAGGGCGAAGGGGGCCGTGTGGTGTCCCAGCGTAGCGACGTGCTGGATTCTTTCGGGGTGGTGCTGAATCTTGGCGAAACCTCGGCAAGCAAGATGCCGAACCTGGTGGGGCTTTCTTTGAAGGAAGCCCTGGAAGTGATGGGCAATATCCGCATGAACGTGGAATTTGAAGGCAAGGGGAGGGTGGTTTCCCAGTCCCCCAAGGCCGAGACGGAACTTACAAAAGGTGCCACCTGCAAGCTGACACTGAAGGAGAAGGGCTGATGATTTCTGAAGGATTGATGCAGAACCTCCAAGTGACTGGACTTTGCGACGATTCCCGCCGGGTGAAACTGGGGAACCTGTTCTTCTCCATGCCTACGGAAGGGGCGGAAGAATATGCCCAGAAGGCGCTTGACGCAGGCGCTGTCGCCGTGGTGGCCGAAATGCCCGCTCCCGAAAAGATGACCGCCAAGTGGATCCAGGTGATGGATGTGCGCAGGGCCCGTCTGGAAGCGGCAAAGATTTTCTACAAGGATCCATTCAGTAAGCTTACCGCCCACGCGGTGACGGGAACCAACGGCAAGACCACCAGCGCCTTCTTGATGGACGCCATGCTCAGCGCCGCTGGCCACAAGGTGGCTCTGCTGGGGACCATCAAGAACAAGATTGGCGAAAAGTCCGTGCAGGCGACCCTCACGACACCGGGACTTTTGGACCTGTACGCCTTTGCCGCCTCTGCCGTAGAGGCGGACTGCACCGACCTGGTGATGGAGGCATCGTCCCATTCTCTTTATCAGGGACGCATGGCTGGAGTGCTTTACAGGAGCGGCCTGTTCAGCAACCTGACCCAGGACCACTTGGATTTCCACAAGACCATGGACGCCTACTTTGAGGCGAAAAAGCTTTTGTTTACCCGTTACCTCGCCAGTGACGGTGTGGCTGTCATTAACGTAGATGATTCCTACGGAAAGAAACTATACGATTCCCTGACCGAGATTGAAGCGGGCCGCAAGGTGGCTGTCTCGCGTCTTGGAATCGTTAGCGCTAATGTGAAGCCCGAAGGCCCTGTCGAAAACACCGAAGACGGCCTGAAGATGTTGTTGCCCGCCATTAGCGGCGAGCCTTTCGAGACGCCCCTTTGCGGGGACTTTAACGTAGATAACGTGATGCTGGTGCTTTCGTGGGCGAAGGCTGTCGGTGTGCCGGAGGCGGCCATGCGAAAGGCCCTGGCAGGCATTCGGGTGCCCGGACGTTTCGAGAAGGTGTGGAACCGTAACGGTCGCCACGTGATTGTGGACTACGCCCACACTCCCGACGCGTTAGAGCGCGTGCTCTCTACCGCCCGCAGCCTCTGCAGGGGCAAACTCTCTTGCGTGTTCGGCTGCGGTGGCGACCGCGACAAGACCAAACGGCCCATTATGGGAGCTATCGCCGAACGTATGGCGGACAAGGCCTGGC
>JAFVTX010000010.1 GCA_017503015.1 Fibrobacter sp.
ATTCATTTTCAAAAATTTGGCTGCAACACATCGCGCAGTTTCGTCACTCAAAGTGGTAAAGACCTCCAGTATTCACCACTTTTCGTTCCTGCCTGCGCTCGGTTTCGCTCAAATTCTTTTTATCAAAGCAATTTTTAGAGGCGCCCTCTTCTTCTTATTTGGGCGCGGCAAATATACAAAAATATGTGGTTGATTGGCTGAGAAAGCCTGCATATATGAAAAAGACCGCATGGCACCGAGTGCTGCGGTCAGGGGAAAATGTCTAGTTTAGAGTAGGCTACTGCCTCTGGCTGGCCTTGTACTGGTCAAGAGCCGCTGCGGCTTTATCTAGGTCGGCATAACCTTTCATGGCGCGGGCGCGTTCCACATTGATTTTCTGGGCGGTCAGAGCGGCTTCGAAGGCCTTCTTGAAGGCTTCTGGGTCCATGGCGGCGATGGCGTAGACCTTGAACTTACCCGCTTCGGTGACTTCCATGTCCATCTTGATTATGCTGACGCCGTTCTGCATGTCGGAAACGACGTTCTTTTTGGCCTCTTCCTTGTGCTGGGTGAGTTCGTCGCCTACTTCTTCTTGGTAGTTGCGGATAAAGGCTTCTACCTTGGATTCCACGGCACGGGCCACATCGGTGCGGGCATTCAGGTCGGCTTCGTCGTAGGCCAGCTGTTCGGACTTGGATTCGCCGACGCCGAGACCGGCCGTGACGCCTTTATCCATCAGTTCCTGCTTTTCTTTCTGCATCTTCATCATCTTGCTTGCGGATTGTTCTTGGGGAGTGCCTGCGCAACCGACAATGAACAGGGCGAATGCCAGAAGGGCGATAATCTTTTTCATGGTGTTTCTCCTGATTTTGGTTTTCACATTCAATATAAGTTATTTTGGGGTGTTGTGTGCGAAAGTGGGCGAAAACAGGTCGAAAATGTTATATTTATCACTATGAAGAATTTATCCAAGTGTCTGTGTGTGGCGGCTATCACATTTGCCGCGGTCTCTTCTGTCGCCTTTGCCGACGACAACATCCGCTTTGTTCCGGAACCTTACCCCATTGGCCAGGCTGATCAGGGGGAGGTAAAGCATGTGGTGCTCAAGGGCGCCAATGTCTCCGGAAAAGAAATCAACCTGGAAAGCGTCATGGGCCAGGGAGTTGGCATGTCCAACTTCAAGTTCCCCAAGAAGATAGCCAAGGGTGCTGCGGTTGCCATCGAGTTCGACATGGATTTTGCGGGCATGGATGGCCAGATCAACCCCGTGGTGGTGATGGTCGGCACCGACGGTACACCCTATACGGCAACCCTGGACGGTTTCGTGAAGGCCCCCATCTTCTTTGGCGAAAAGCTTTTTGATACGGGATTCTACGCCAAGGGCGAAAAGCGGTCATGGACGTTCTACGTGTGGGAGACCGACAAGAAGGAACGGCCGGACCTGGCTCTGGACTCCGCCGCCCTGCGGGAATTTTCCATGACGTCCAAGCCCGTGATGCTGAACGTGGACAAGCTGGACCAGATCAAGGAAGGGGGCAAGGTCCCGGGCCTCAAGGTGACTCTTACCACAAAGGGACTTTTGCGTGAAGGTCTGGAGCTAAAGCAGAGGAGCATCCGCAAGATTGTGGGCTTCAAGAGCAAAAAGCACCCCAAGGCCACCCCTGAGGTGCTGATTGTGGGCTACTGGAAGGAGTAGTCCGGCCTAAAAAGCGCGAAAAATTCTGTTTTTTCGCAATTTCGCCTTGAAAAAAGGGGAGACTTTAACTAACTTTGGTGCACTCGTAAGAGTCTCGGGATGTAGCTCAGCCTGGTAGAGCGCTTGAATGGGGTTCAAGAGGTCGCTGATTCGAATTCAGTCATCCCGATAAAAAGGCCCGCTTTTGTAGCGGGTCTTTTCTATTTTGTTGAAAAGGCGTTTCTTTGGTACGGAGCGCCGCGGAATATTTAAGGAGCAAGTTTAAGGAGTAGGGTGGCAAAACGCATACCAAAGACCGAGGCCCCTCTGGAGGTTGGCCGCAAGCGGAAGTCCCAGGAACTGGAACTTTTTTGCGAGGTCTATATCCCGCTGGCTCCGTCGGTGTATACCTACGGCGTTCCCGAAGGCGCAAAAGTTGAACGGGGAAGCGTGGTCTGGGTGCAGTTTGCCACCCGCAAGAACCCCCTGCTGGCCCTGGTTTCCCGTGTAAGCCGGGAACGGCCCGCCTTTGACGTGCGGTGTGCCTACCCCCATGCTTCGGGCTATGTCTTTAACGAGCGGTATATGGACGCCCTGGAATGGGTGGCACGCTACTATATAAGTACTCCCATGAAGGCCCTGGACGTGTTCTGGCCCTCGGATTTCGGGAAGTATCTGGACGCTGTCGCTGCCGATGCTGGCACGGAAGTTGCGGCTTCGGGTACGAATGGTGTTGCCTTGGGTGCAGCTTCGGGCATGAATGGCGCCGATGTTGGCACGGAAGTTGCACCGGTTGGTACGGGTGAAACTTTGGCTGGTTTGGAAGGTGCCGCGCCCCTGACAGACGAGCAGCAGGTGGCGTTGAACGCTTTGGTGGCCCGCTTAGAAGGGAACGGTTTTCGCGGGGCGCTTTTGCACGGGGTCACCGGCAGCGGCAAGACCCGTGTCTATCAGGAACTGGCCCGCGTGGCTCTCAGCCGGGGACTCAAGGTCTTGATTCTCGTGCCCGAAATAGGCCTAACGCCCCAGACGGCGGGGCGGTTCGAGAGTTTTCTGGGCGTGCCCGTGCAGGTGCTGCATTCCGCCCTTTCGGCCCCCAAGAAGCGCTCCGCCTATGTGTCCGTGCTGAAGGGGGAGGCCCGTGTGGTTCTCGGGACCCGGAGCGCCATCCTTGCGCCTTTCAACTTTGATGTGGTGGTTCTGGACGAGGAGCACGACAGTTCCTTCAAGCAGCAGGACCCGGCTCCCCGCTACCACACGCGGGAACTGGCCTTCCATTTGGCCCACAAGTACGGGGCCCTGGTGGTGCTCGGGTCTGCCACGCCGGCCCTAGAAACTTTTTATAACGCGAACCAGGGTCACCTGGAGCTACTTTCCCTGAAAAAGCGGGCTACGGCGGCGCCCCTGCCCGATGTAAAGATTATTGACATGGGGGAGGTCCGGCAGCAGAAGGGAATCCTCATGTCGCCGGAGTTGCGGGAGGCCCTGACGGAATGCGTTTCGGCTGGGGAGCAGGCCATTGTGCTCATGAACCGCCGTGGATATTCCAAAATTCGGGTGTGCAGCAGCTGCGGCGAGACGCTCTACTGCAAGCATTGCCATGTGCCCTTGGTTTACCACCGGCAGTACCGCGGGCTCCTGTGCCATTACTGCAACAGCATCTATCCTGAAAACACCTGCTGTCATTCCTGCGGGGCGGAGACCTATGAATACGTGGGTGGCGCCATCGAAAAGCTAGAAGAAGAAATTGTGCAGTGGATTCCGGGGGCGAACGTGGTCCGTATGGACCGGGACACCACTCAAAACGTAGGTTCCGTGGAAAAGATTCTGGAGTCTTTCAGGAACCGGGAACACAACATTCTGCTGGGCACCCAGATGGTGGCCAAGGGCCACGACTTTCCGGGAGTGCGTCTTGTTGGGATCGTCGGGGCCGACAGCGGGCTTGGCATTCCCGATTTTCGCGGGACGGAACGGCTGTTCCAGCTGTTGAGCCAGACGGCCGGCCGTGCAGGCCGCGCCCAGGGCGGCGGCCGAGTCCTGATACAGACCATGAATCCTGCGGAACCCATAATGCAGTTCGCCCTGAACCACGACTATGCGGGTTTTGCCCGGAGTGAACTTTTAAACCGGAAGGCGGCGCTCTATCCGCCCTTCTGCAAGCTGGTGTCCGTCTCTGTCGGGAGTCGTGACGAATCGGCCCTGAACGGGGCTCTGTCAAAGCTTGAGGCCCTGTGCAAAAAGGAAAAGACCCTGACGGTGCTTGGGCCTGTGGAGGCCTTTGTGCCTGTGGTGCAGAACGTGCACTG
The DNA here is from genome assembly GCA_017503015.1 of Fibrobacter sp. Taxonomy (NCBI): domain Bacteria; kingdom Pseudomonadati; phylum Fibrobacterota; class Fibrobacteria; order Fibrobacterales; family Fibrobacteraceae; genus Fibrobacter; species Fibrobacter sp. The sequence goes on from JAFVTX010000010.1 coordinate 3,961, forward strand.
GAGCAGGCTCTACCTGAAAACCCAGGACCTGAACGCTGTGCGGAGCGTGCTCGGGCCTGTGGTGAACAATCCCAAGGCTTTTGCCCCCGGGGTAGATGTGAAGGTGGAGATAGAGTAGGTCACCTCTAAAAATTCATTTTCAAAAATTTGGCTGCAACGCATCGTGCAGTTTCGTCACTCAAAGTGACAAATACCTCCAGTATTCGCCACTTTTCGTTCCTGCCTGCACTCGGTTTCGCTCAAATTTTCTCATCAAAGCAATTTCTTAGAGGTGCCCTGCAGTTATTCTTCTACAACCAGGTCCATGGCTCGTCGGAGCATTTCGGCGGCGTCTTTTGTTTTGGGGGCTTCCTGGCTCAAGACCTGCCGGAACTTGCGGGCGCCGGGGAGTCCGGTGAACAGTCCGTAGAGGTGGCGGGTGAGAATTGTGGCAGGAGTCCCTTTGGAAAATTCCTTTTCCACGTAGGGCAGGTAGGCTTCGAGAATCGCCTTGCGGGACGCGGGCTTCCCTTCTTTTGTCATTCCCGGCTTGGCCGGGAATCTCCCATCACAGAATATTCTCTCGTCGGCATCCCGCAGGAACCAGGGATTCTCGTAGGATTCGCGGCCCACCATCACGCCGTCCAGGTCTTTCAGCTGTTCTTCTACCTGGTCCAAGGTCTTGATGCCGCCGTTGATGGAAATGTTCAAGTGGGGCATTTCTGCCTTTAAATTGTGAACAAATTCATATTTCAACGGCGGAACTTCCCGGTTCTCCTTGGGACTGAGCCCCTTGAGCCAGGCCTTGCGGGCGTGAATAATGAAAACGCGGCAGCCTGCGTCAGCGATAGTCCCGACAAAGTCCCGGAAAAATTCCCAACTGTCGAATTCATCTACGCCGATGCGGCACTTGATAGAGACGGGGATGGAGACGGCATCCTGCATGGCCTTGAAACAGTCCGCCACCAGGTTCTTGTCCTTCATGAGGCAGGCACCGAAGTTCCCGTTCTGCACCCGGTCCGAAGGGCATCCGCAGTTCAGGTTCACTTCGCCAAAGCCTGCGCGTTCCACCATCTTGCTTGCCGCAGCAAGTTCTGCAGGGTCGCTTCCGCCCAGCTGGAGCACCGCGGGCATTTCGCAGTCTTCGTGGCCCAGGAACAGTTCCGGGTCCTTGCAGTGCAAAAGTCCTGTAGATACCACCATCTCGCTGTAGAGCAGGATGTTCTTGGAAATCAACCGCAAAAAATACCGCTCGTGACGGTCGGTGCAGTCCAGCATGGGGGCGATAGAAAGCCGTCGGTTGAAATCCAGGTCCATGGGGGAAAAGATAGTAATTAGGGGATAGGATCTAGGGGCTAGGATCTAGGGGTTAGGGGCTAGGATCTAGGGCCTAGTAAAGCGGGTCTCAAGATTTGTCATCCTTGCGCCTCGTGCCTTGAACCTCACTCCTCACAACCCACAACTCACAACTCATAACTCATAACTCATAACTCATAACCCATAACCCATAACTCACAGCTCATTTCGCCCGCCAAACACTAGCCATTTTTCTATAATGCTTACCATGAGCCTGATTAAAAACATTGTCGTAGCGGGCGGGACCCACGGAAACGAGAGGACAGGTGTCCGCCTGGTGGAAAAGTGGATGGAACACCCCGAATGCTACAGCTCCTGTTGCCCAAGCGCCAAGGTGGAACTGGTGCTTTCGAACCCGGAGGCGGTTCGGCTGAACAGGCGGTATCGCGACCACGATTTGAACAGGGCTTTTTCACAGGTGTGCCTGGACATGAGCGCTGAACCTGAGGAATACGAGTTCCGCCGTGCCCGGGAACTGAACCGCATCTACGGCCCCAAGGGAACAGGCACAAAGACGGACCTGTTGCTGGACGTGCACAATACGGGGGCGAACATGGGGCTGTGCCTGATTCTTTCGGCACGGGACCCCTTCACCATGAAAGCCTCCGCAGTGCTGACTCAGGAATTCAAGGACGCCTGGATTTACTACCAGCCCGAAGAACGGAGCATGTCGCCTTACTTTGGCACGGTGGCCAAGGCCGACGTGTGCATCGAGATTGGCCCCCAGCAGCACGGCACCCTGGATGCCCGCCTGTTCGAGGAATCGGAAAGTCTTGTGAGGCGTTACCTGGAACTTGCGGAGGATTGGAACCGTGGGGAACTGCAGAAGCGTGCTCCCATCCAGGTGGAAGTGTTTACGCAACTTCGGGACCTGGGTTATCCCAAGGCCTGGGCGGGAGCCCCCATCGAGGCCATGATCCATCCCGACTTGTTGGGTCGTGACTTTGGCGAGCTGAAAAAGGGCGACAAGTTGTTCCGCACCTTCGACGGCAAGGACATTCTGTACCAGGGCGAGGCTGACGGACGCGAGAGTGTGTGGCCCATCTTTATCAACGAACCCGCCTATTACGAGAAGGACATCGCCATGAGCCTTACGGTAAGGACCGTGGAGGAGTGGTGATTACAGACGAGAGATTTTATGGCTGAATTTGATATGAACAGCGTGCCCAGTGCAGAACTTTCCATGGTTCCGGGGGAAGAACGCTTAAAAAATTTCATGGAACTGGTCCAGGCCGAAAAGACCAAGCCCTGGGAGTCCCGCCTCCAGGACATTCTGGATTCCTTCGAGGATTTTTTGACCCTGCGTCCGGAACCGCCCCAGTCCTGGCTGGACAACTACGCCGCCAGCGGCAAGAAGTTCGACTACCACCAGGTGGTGCTGCCCCAGGATTTCCAGGACCCCTACGAAGACGACCTGGGGAACATCCGCAGGCTCCGTGGTGAATTCGAGCGCGTGCCCAGCACCATGGCCCTGGAACACGAACTGATTAGCCGCAATTACTTTATCTACGAGAACGGACACGCCGACCCCATCGCAGCCCCGCGCCCTATGCTCATGCTAGAAAGCAAGGACCGGGACGACGACCAGGAGGAGGAAGAAGGGGACATCACCTGGGACTGCTGTATCTCCATTTTCCCCGACGCAAGCTACACTTCTTACAACCTGGACCACGACGACGAAGAGGTCTTGGGGGAGGATTTCAAGGCCGTTTTCGAAAAACACATCGAAACTCTGTCCAAAATGCAGCTGGTGATTCCCGTAGAGGGCAGGGATTATGGTATATTGAGGAGTGATGCGTAGGTTTTTGACAAAGGTAATGCTCGGAATGTCCCTGCTTTTCGGCGGGGCCTTTGCAGCCTTTATTCAGAGCCCCATACCGCCCAGCACCCAGCAGAACTTTGTCCGGGATACCGACGGCGACGGCCGCATGGACCAGATGGAAATTCGTTTCCTGGGAAACTTGACCAAGGAATACGTGTCCTCCATGCTGGACAGCCTCACCTTCGAATGGATTGATTCTTCGGGAGCGGCCAAGCACTACACCGTGGCTGCAGGCAAGTTCCAGCTGAACCCGGCCAACAAGCGCAGCCTCATAGTTGACCTGAAAGGGATGCAGAATGGTTTCCGCCTGCTGACGGCCCTTTCTACCATGGAGTTTTCTGCCGCCATCTACGGTTCGGCGCTTTTGTACCTGCGGGACGGTTCCATGTATCCCGTGGCCCTGAAAGACGCCATGGCGCCTGCCATCATGTCGGCCTACCTGAGAAACATGCGGGGCAAGTCCAACGATTCCCTGACGGTGCTGTTTTCGGAAACGGTCCGAACGGTTCCCGGCTGCCCGGCCCTGCTGGAATACAAGAGCGCAAAAGACGGCAAGGTTCGCAAACTCAAGACAGACGAAATCCGCTGGAATTTCTGGATGAATTCCGCCGTGTTCGTTCTGGACAAGAAGGTCTCTGCCGATGCGCTGAATTTCCGGGATTCCTTGCGGCTGGTGAACGGTTGCGTCGAGGATACCAGCGGGAATGCGGTTTCGAAGGTCTCCCAGTTCTCGTCGTTGACAGGCTATTCTCCTTTCGAGGTGGTGGTGCCCTCCATGGCGGTAGATAGCGCCTCTAGGCATGGCGCAGGTGCCGAAGGCGCGGGCCTCCCGATTTTCCAGCTGAACTTCCAGCCTCTGCCTGTAGAATCCGCACGGGATACGGCCTGGGGCGTTTACATGGACGTGCTGGGCGAAGAATTCGAAAACGCCCTCCGTGAAATTTTGAAGATGGACGAAAAGACGCCTGTTAGTTTGTCAAAACTGAAGGTCCGCTTCGACATCCGCATCTACACGAACCTGGGCGCCTATGTGGTGGGAACCCGAGCAGACATTGCCGGAAACGACGAACGCCTGGGCGGCAAACCCACGCAGCTCTCCCTCCGCTGGAACTTTATGGACAGTCACGGCCGTCGGGTTTCTACGGGCGTCTATATCGCCAACGTGACAGCCCTGGTGGAATACGACGGAAAGGCCGTGTTTCGGAACGGCTCGGACGCCACGGCATCCTACGTGTTCGGGGTGGTCCGTCGCTAGGGCCTGCTTTTCCCATGGACTTGGAAGAGACGAAAATCTATAAAGGGTACCAATCCTTTATGGAACCGTATTTGCCTGAATTTGGTTCAGGATTGCGACTTGGGTCTAGACCGGAGTTGAGGTCTGAACCGCGTCAAGTTACTTTGTCTGAAATCCTGGACGGCTATGACGCCTTCTGTTTCGATGGCTACGGAACGCTATACAACCGCGGGGACTTTGTTTACCCCGGAGCCATGGAGTGGTACCATGCTTTGCGGGCGGCGGGCAAGCACTTGCGCCTGGTGACCAACGCGGCCTCCAACACCGACGAGTTCCTGGCGGCAGACGCAGGGGCCCGGGGCTTTGATTTTACGGCGGAAGAAACTATTTCCTCGGGCGGCTTGCTTGTGGACCTGTCTCGGGGTGAGCCCGTGGGTGTTTTTGATTTTGTGGGGTTTTCTGGGCAGAAACGCGGGCCGGCTGATGGTCCGAGAATCGGCGAGCCTCTGGAACGGACTGTCCGCGAAGTTTATTACATCGGTCGGGATACCGGCGTGAACGTGCTTGCCCAGGCGGGAATGGCTGCCGCCGAAAATCCGGAGGACCCTGTGGTGGCGGTGTCGTCTTACACGGCTACGGAGGAAATGTTCGAGCGGGCGGTAGAGATCTTGCGGCGCTCCGATGGCTTGCTGCTGGTGCTGAATCCCGACGCCTGGGCTCCGAAGATAGACGGCAGCCGGAGCGCCGTGTCCGGCACGCTGGCGGAACGCCTGCGGGTAGCCTCCGGCTGCAGGACCTGCTATTTGGGAAAGCCCTTCCCGGCCATCTGGGAAAAAGTCCGTCGTTCGCTCCCTTCGGGTGCGCGGGTGCTGATGATAGGCGATACCATCGGGACGGATGTTTATGGAGCAAAGATTGCAGGCTTTGATGCCGCCCTGGTGGTAGGGCGGAACGTACCTACGGAAACCTTGCGGGATGACGAAATCGCCCTTGGCGTGCGGCCGGATTACTACTTGGTGCCGGGCTGAGGATTGCTTGTAGAGTCTTGAGAGGTCGAATCCGATGCCGGAGTGGAGGGCTCTACGGCTGGTGTGACAGGTGCCGAGCTTTCCGCTTTCTTGTCTGCCACAATCACATAGAGGGTGTCGTGAACGACGTCGTGGACGACTACAGTATCCCGCACAAAGACGGTATCGGTCTTGCAGGTTGGAACTTCGCTCTGTGGTGCTGCTGCTGAACTGGACGGTTGTGGCGGGTTCTTCCGGATTTGTTCTTCCAGGGTGGCCCGTTCGGCTTTGAGTGCATCCAGTTCTTTCTTGATGTTGGCTTTGTTGTTCGGCCTGCGTTCCCGGGAGTATTTGCCTTCTAGGGTGTTGATCCTCTTGTCTAGCTCCCGGAGCTTGTCGTATTCGGGGCCTTCGCCCTCGACGGTGGGCATGGGGGAGAAAAAGTCCTTGAACTTTTGCCACAGGGATTTTTCTTCGGCATGGGAAAGGGTGGCAAGCCCGAGGGCGAGTAGTGTTGCGGGCAGGAAGGCCCGTGTAAAGCGGGAAATAACCATGCCCCAATGATAGAAAAAATATCTTTGGCGGGGCGAATCCCTTTACAGGGTGCGTTTTTTTATTAAATTTGGAAAACTCTCGCGGGAGTAGCTCAGTTGGTAGAGCGCGACCTTCCCAAGGTCGATGTCGAGGGTTCGAACCCCTTTTCCCGCTCGAAAAATATAATGGCCTGGCGAAGCTGGGCCATTATATTTTTTGAGAAGGTGGGGTCGAGCCCGAGAAGAGGGCTCGGCACAAAATTGCCGTGGGCACAACGTTGCCCATGAAATAGGCAATTTTTGAGCTTGATGCGAGTGTGAACAACAAAGCCCCTGTTATTAAACAGGGGCGGTTGTGAGAGCAAAGTCTATACCAAATATTTTCATGATGCTTTTAGACTTTGCGGTTTCATAAGCGAGCATCGAGCCCGATAGGGTTGGCAATCAGCCGCGAAGCGGTGTCTGATTGACAACAACCCCTTTTCCCGCTCGAAAAAGAAGAGGTCCCCTGGGGGCCTCTTCTTTTTTTTCCATCCCATTGTCACCCCGGCCTAAGGTTGGTGAGCCTGCCGAACTACGACCGGGCATATCCTTTAACAAATCTTACCCTCAATGTATGCATCCCTCGCTCGCAGATTCACTTCGTTCGACTGCTCTCTCGGGAAGCACACATCTCGGTCAAAAAACAAGCGTTGGCTTTGGCATACAAGTGCTTTTTCGGGTAAGAATATTTACTATAGGTTCGAGCAGTTACAACAGGCGGAAACTCTTGTGACTGTTAGTCCCTGCGAGTTTTCCCCGAGATGTCATCCCCGCATCCTTCCTTGTCATCCCCGCGATCCCTCTTGTCATCCCCGCGAAGGCGGGGATCTCCTTTCCCATCCCATTGTCACCCCGGGCCGTTTTTAACAAATCTTTCCCTCGATGTGTACATCCCGAGAGAGCAGAATCACTTCGTTCGACTGTTCTCTCGGGAAGCACTCATCTCGGTCAAAAAACTAGCGTTGGCTCTGGACTACAAGTGTTTTTTCGGGTAAGAATATTTACTACAGGTCCGACCTGTTATTGCAGGCGGAAACTCTTGTGACTGTTAGTCCCTGCGAGTTTCCCCCGAGATGTCATCCCCGACTTGGTCGGGGATCTCTCCTCTTTCCCTGCATTTCACACTTTCTTCATTTGATATTCCCGAGAATTTTATATAGATTGCATACAAACAACCTTCTCAAAAGGATTGGACATGAAAAAGCTTTTCCTTGACGTCACGTTTGCGACCTTGTGCGCCGCATTGCTCGCCGCCTGCGGTGGTGACAGCGGTTCGAGTGCTGACAGTTTAGATGAATCGTCAAGTTCCAGTGAAATGGATGGTGCTGAGTCCAGCGATTCCGAAGATCTAAATTCCAACGGCTCCGAAGGTAGCGAAGGCGAGTCGTCTGGCTCCGAAGGTGGTGAAAGTTCCGGCAGCTCCGAAGGCAATTCGTCTGGCAACTCCGAAGGCAATTCGTCTGGCAGCTCCGAAGAACCGGAATCCAGCTCGGAGGGAGCGTCCAGCAGTTCGGAAGAACCGGAGTCCAGCTCGGAGGAAGCGTCCAGCAGTTCGGAAGAACCGGAATCCAGTAGTTCCGAAGATGTCGAAAGTTCCGGCAGCGGTGAAGGCTCTTCTGCAAGCGTTCCCGGCGGCAGCAGCGACGCCAGCACCAACGACGTGGTCACCGGCACGCTTACCGACACCCGCGACGGACAGACCTACAGGACCGTGAAAATCGGTGACCAGGTGTGGATGGCGGAGAACCTGAACTACGCCTACACTGGCGTCCCATATCGCTTTTATGAGGAATACTTTGACGAAACTTACACCTCCGATTCCACCAGTTGGTGCTACGACAACGACCCAGCCAACTGCGCCAAGTACGGCCGCCTTTACACCTGGGCTGCGGCCATGGACAGCGTTGGCACGTGGAGCACGAACGGCAAGGGTTGCGGCTATTATGGCAAGATATGCTCACCGACATACCCTGTTCGGGGTGTCTGCCCCAAGGGCTGGCATCTGCCAAGCTATGATGAATGGGACGCCCTGTCCACGGCGGTGGGAGGCTCTTCTACGGCAGGCACCAAGCTCAAGTTCGTGACAGGCTGGAGTGATAGCGGCAACGGAACAGATACCTTCGGGTTCTCGGCGCTTCCTGCCGGCCTCAGGTATGGTATTGGAGATTACGACTACGAGGGCGACTACGCGAACTTCTGGAGTTCTACTGAGGGCGGCAGCCTCGACGCGTACACCATGGGTTTGTACTACGGCGACGACAATGTGAACCTGAACTACGGCCTCAAGAACTTCGGGTTTTCTGTTCGTTGTCTCAAGGACTAGCAAGTCGAGCGTCAAGGAAATGAGTGCGCTCATTTCCATGACCGAGACGCAGTGGTCCGCGCTACGCAGTAGCGCCAGGACTAGAGTATAGAGGCTAGGGGTTAGGATCTAGGATCTAGGGACGAGGGAATCAAGAAGCGTCGTGCTGATTTCCGAGACGCAGTGGTCCGCGCTACGAAGTAGCGCCAGGACTAGAAAATTTTCCCGACAAAGCAGTTCAGCGTAATGCCGCCGTGGCTGGTTTTTATCTGTTTTGTGTCGGGTGTAGCCAGGGCGGGGCAATTCTTTAGAAGGTTGTCGGTGCAGGCGCCCTTGGGCGCAAGAATGGCGACGACCAAAGGACACACAATTCCCTGCGCAAGTTCCGAAAGTTTCTTGCCTATGCGGGCGTAGAGTGCTGGGGCATTTGCGTCCAGGCGCTTTCCGTAGGGCGGGTTCAGCACGATGATTACTCTGGCGTTTCTGCTGCCGTTTGAGGTATCGTGCCCGATGTTTGAAATTTCTTCGGGCGTGTAGCTGAAAAAGTCCTTCTGCTGCGGTGCGATGGGAGTTGGCTCGATTTTTGCGAGGGGACTGCACTCCACGTTATGCCTGATGATTTTGACGGCCCGTTCTGAAATGTCGCTTGTGAGAATTTTGATTATTGATGAATCGTGATTTTGGACTGGATCCTTCGCGGCTTCGCCGCTCTGGATGACGCGGGTCAGGTAGTTCCACGTAGCTTCTTTGAAAGCGGGCTGGTGCTTGAGGGCAAAGTCACGACACTTTCCGGGAATGATCCCGTTTGCCATGTAGGCAGCCTCTAGGCTGAAGGTGCCGCTGCCTGCCATGGGGTCTATGAGAGTGGTGAGGTCGCCCGACGTGTCGGGCTTAGAGGTATGAGGTCGGGCTTCGCCCTTTGAGCAATGGATTGCCTCGAGGAGCATAGCGGCGGCGATGGTCTCCTTTAGGGGTGCGTCGTTGACAAAACGCTGGTGGCCCCGCTTGTAGAGTTCTTCTCCGGCAAGGTCTAGCGAGACTGTGCACCGGTCGTCGATGAGAGTGACGAATATGTTTTGCGATGAAGGCTTGTCTTGCGGTGGGGCGTTGCGGGGTGTCCCCGCAGAGGGGGTAGAGAGCGACGCAGTGCGAACGAGGGGGAGGCTTCCCCCTTTGAAGACATTGTAAAATCGTTCCGCTACGGCATCGCTGTGGTAGAGCCGTGAATGCTTGCAGGTGACGTGAATGTGCAACGAGTTACTAGTTACTAGTTCTGAGATACTAGGATTATTTCTTTCGTCTTTCGTCTGTAGCGAGCTTGCGAGCGTTCTCTCGTCTAAATAAAGCTCCCAGGGGATTTCGGCGGACTTCTTTTCGAGCTCGCGGAAGTTTTCGGCCTTGAAGGAGGCGATGTCCATGAGCACTCGGTTGGCGATGCGGCTGAGGGCTACGGCTTTCCAGGCCTCGGTCAGTTTGGCCTCGAAGGTGACCTTTCCGTCGGTTGTTTCGAAGGAGTCGTCTTTGGTGGAGACCCCGATTTGCCGCAGCTCTTGGACCAGGGTCGCCTCGAAGCCAAGGGGCACGACGGCGGTGAAACGGTGGAACTTTCCGTGGACTTGCCGCTTGATGCGCTTTTCGAGGTTTTCCTGCATTTTGGACTGTGCGGAATTTACTTGAACTTGACGGCGGTGCCGTAGACGATGATTTCGGCGGAGCCTGCCATGACGGAGGCGGTGGCGAAACAGACATTTATGATGGCGTCAGCCCCGATGCCTCGGGCCTGCTTTTCCATGCGCTCGATGGCAATGTTGCGGGCGTCGTTCAGCATCTCGGTGTAGCCTGCGATTTCGCCGCCTACGATGGTCTTGAGGCCTGCGAAGACGTCGCGGACCACGTTCTTGCTGAAGACAACGCTGCCGCGTACCAACTGGAGGGTCTCGAATTCCTTGCCGGTGATAAAGTCCGTGTTGTAAAGCTGCATGGAGGCCTCCTTTTTTCTTGCCTACGGCAACAATATATAAATCGGCGGCTTCAGGACGGCATATGGGCGGCAGAAAAGCTTGTTTTCGGAGTGGCGGGCCTATAAAAGTGCTTTTTGGTGCGCTTTTATATGCCTTTTGTTAATTTGTTTGTGGTTATTTTGGAGGGTTGGGTCACAAAAATACATATAAATCTTATCAAATAGAATGTTTTATATGTACTTTTGTTAATTTGTGTGTAACATTTTTGCGCTCTTGAAGGGGAGAGGGGCATATAAAAGGCCCCTTGGGGACGGTTTTATAGGTACGCACCCTCTAAAAGAACCTCTTAAAAAAGGAAATGGGCCTGAAAAGTGCCGTCACCAGCAGGGAAACGGCAAAAACGGCCGCCGCCACGACAGGGACCACGACGATGGGGTGAGGCGTGAGGAGCGACAGCTCGAGTCCGTAGAAAAGCTTGATGAAAAGCGGGTGAATCAGGTACACGCCCAGCATGCAGGCCGAAACGAAGGTGAGGCGACGGTTTGTGGTCAGCACGCCCCGGTACCGTTCACAGAAAAAGCAGAAAATGGCGGCGGCAATCAGGAAGGTGGTTGGCTGGAAATTGCCCAGAAAATATTCGTTGGGCTTGGAGCGGTCGATGGAAAAGTACGTGGAGGAGACGAAGGCGAAGGCCCAGGAGGCAATGGCCGAGAGGTACAGTATTTTTCGGGCCAGGGGTTTCAGGCCGTAGTGGGAAATGTAGAATCCGGTGAGGTAGAAGCCCGCGAAGGTGGTACATCCCTGGATGCGGATGTTCTTGTAGAGCGTAAAGTCGGCGAGGCGTTCCAGCAGGTGGTTCACCATGGGGAGCACCAGCCCGAAGCAGAAAAAGATGCCGATGACGTAGAGGATCATCCGGTGGCTTGCGTGTTCGGTAAAGACCCGCATGGGGGGTGTCAGAATATAGAGCCCCGCGATGGTGTAGAGAAACCACAGGTGGGTGGGCGGCTTGGTAAAAAGCAGAAATGGCGTGGCGAAGATGTCCTTGAAAGATCCGCCGGCGACGAAGGTGTTGACCGTTCCGTAGACGACGACCCAGAACACCAGCAAAAGCAAGATGCGGGTGAGGTTCTTGCCGAGGATTTTCTCCGGCGGGTGGGCGTATCGGGGCGAAAGCATGAACGCCCCGCTGATCATGATGAACACGCCCACGCCGAAGCGGGCGATGCTGTTGTAAAAGTTCAGGGTGATCCACTCGTCGGTACGCACGGGAATGTTGTACCAGGCGGAAGTGACAGTATGCTGGAACACCACGGAAAACGCCGCGATGATTCTAAGGACTTCGGCGTAGAGTTCCCTAGGCTTTACGGGAGTCGTTTCCATGCCATTTAGAGCGTCGCCTGGAACTGGTGGAACTTTTCCAGCAGCTCGGCGTAGGTCTTGGTGGCCTCCAGCTGCGGGAACTGGGCCACGATGGAGTCCGGCGCGCAGAAGAAGCAGCCCTTGTCGGCCTGCAGGAGCATGCCCGTGTCGTTGAAGGAATCTCCCGAGGCGAACACCTTGAAGTTCAGGTCCTGCAGGTGCTTTACCACCTTGGTTTTCTGGTCGGTAAGGCGCAGGTGGTAGCCCACGATGCGGTCGTTTTGTACTTCCAGGTTATGGCAGAAGATGGTGGGGAATCCCAGGTTCTTCATGATGGGGTAGGCGAATTCCTGGAAAGTGTCCGAAAGGATAATCACCTGGGTCTCGTCCCGGAGCTGGTCCATGAAGGCGCGGGCGCCGTCCAGCAGGCCCAGGTTCGCAATGACGTTCTGGATGTCCGAAAGCTTGATGCCTTCGCGGTCGAGAATCTTGATGCGGCCCTTCATGAGTTCGTCGTAGTTAGGGATGTCGCGGGTGGTCAGGCGCAGGTCAGCGACGCCCGTCTTTTCGGCGACGGCAATCCAGATTTCGGGGGCGAGGACTCCTTCCAGGTCCAGGGTAACGACACATTGCTTGGTGAACATAGGGCTTAGGGGTTAGGATTTAGGGTCTAGGGGTTAGGGGTTATGAGTTATGAGTATCGAGTCGATGCTACGCATCTCTGAGTCTTGAGTTTTATTATTCGCGCCCTTGGCGCCAATCTATACACTGAAAACTCATAACTGACAACTCATCACTTTTTCCTCTCGTTTATAATTTCTCTCAGGTCTGCAATCGTAATCTGGTACGGGGTGCGGCAAAAATCGCAGATGACTTCCAGGTCCTTGCCTTCGGCTTCCAGGTCCAGCAGGTCCTGAAGGGGGAGGGTGGCAAGCGTTGCCACCGTGCGTTCGTGGCTGCAGGGGCAGTAGGCCCTGGGGTCGATTTCTTTCACGATGTCGATTTCGTAGGGGCCCCGCAGCTGGTCCAAAAGTTCGTCCAGGTCAAAACCTTCGGGGGTGTTCATGTCGCAGAACTTGGGCAGGTTCTGCACGATAACCTCTATCAGGTTGATGTCCTTGTCTTCCAGGTCCGGGAACGCCTCGATGTAGAAACCGGCGGCGTAGTCCAGCTTGCTCGGGTCCTGGACGTTAAAGGCGGCCTCGATGCCCACGGCGGAGCGAATCTGCTCCGACTGCAAGAGGTAGGTGGCCAAGTTCTGGCCCATGGATACCGACGGAGCCTCGATGATGCTCTCGTGGACCCGTTTGCCCTGCTCGTTCAGCTTGACCACGCGGACGCTTTGCGGAATGAGGACGGGCTCGTTACCGCCAACAGCCTGGAGTTCCGGCTGCGGGATCATGGCACGCACCAGGCCCTGGGGCGTCGTGTCCGACTGCACCAGCGTGATTTCGCCGCCAAAACGGGTGGTCAGCGACACGGTTCCCGGAAACTTCAGCGAGGCGCTCAAAAAAATGCTTGCGATGGAGTTCTCGGCCAAAAGTTTCAGGGCGAAACCCTGTGCGTTGTGCATTTTGCCGATTTCGTTCATCGTCGCGGTCAAGTCGACGACAATCAGGCGGAAGGGCGTTCTCTTGCCCGTGGCGCGGATAATGCGGTCCTTGAAATTCATGGCACAAAGATAGAAATGTAGTTGTGCCCTATGGACTAGTTAATAGTTACTAGTTACTAGAAATGCATAAAACGGGAATGTTTTTGAAGGTCCTGGAAGGTGTTTTTGGTAAATAAGGGGGGG
>JAFVTX010000011.1 GCA_017503015.1 Fibrobacter sp.
ATGCGCTTTTCGGTGGTAACGCTAGTCCATCGGGGATATCCGAACTGGTCGTATTCCGCGACTCTCTTTATTACCTGTTTTGTCTTCATTGGCACTACTCCTGCTTTTTTGAGTAGTGTCAACTTTTTTCAGTATAAGACATTCACCCGAAAAACACTTTTTTTGACATTTTGCGCATTTATGAAGCTATATTTAAAGGGTAAAAGAGTTTTTGCTCTTGTTCTCTAGTTGAAATCTCGAAAATTTCCTTAGACGAGAACAAGGCAGACACTCACGCAGACGTACCGTTTTTGGCGGGATGTCTCGGTTTGTCTAGTCAGCCTATTTTGGCTGATGGATGGTCGTATAGGCCAAAGACAACAGCCCTTTCGGGGCGTGGGTCGTTTGCATTTATCGTCTAAAGGCATTCGAGAGCCTCAACTAGGTAAACGCAACGATCTACGCCTTTTTTGTTTCCTCACAAAAAACGGCAAAGCTCCTTGTTGAACAAAAGCGAACTCACGCACTGATTTCGACCAAATAAAACAACAAAGGAGTCAAAAACATGTTTTGCCCTAATTGCGGAAAGGATCTTCCAGAGTACGCGAAATTCTGCGACGAATGCGGGAAACGCTTAGCCAACGAAGAACCCCAAAAGACTATTATACAAAATAAAAATCCTTTTGACGAATCCCCAACATCTAGTCTCCATTTTGAAGATCAAAATGGAGAAGAATCCGAAAAAAATTCCGGAATCGTAGGAATATTATGGCTGCTCGGAGGATTGCTTGGTTTTCATGATTTCTATTGTGGAAATTTATCAAAAGGCATAACTAAGGCCATATTTGGTACAGCAGGAATAATTCTTTCTGTAATACATCCTGTTATGGCAATTGCGGGTGGTGTCGCAATTATCATTGACGAAATACTTGTCATTATTGACGCTTATAAAATTGGAAAGGGACAATATATGGATAAAAATGATTGCTATGTCAAAGAATCGTGGGTATGGGGTTTACAGCTAGCAGTCCTTATTATCGTCCCGATAGTCATTTTGTTAGTAATCATTATCCCAGCATTATTTAAATAGGAGATTTATCATGATTTGTCCAAAATGTATGGCCACAAACGATGCTGATGCAGACAAATGCCGCCGATGCGGAAGCCCACTTGGAGCAGGAAACAAATGTCCCCATTGCGGTTCAAAAATTTCCACCCCAGTGAAATTTTGCACCAACTGCGGAAAAAAATTGCCCGAAAAATGTTCATATTGTTCAGGAATATTAACGGAAAACGCAAAGTTCTGCATCCATTGCGGGAAAAAAGTAAAATAGGAGCGAACAAACGGTAACAAAGCCCCCTTTGAAGGGAATTAAATTATGTCCAGAATTAGCAAACTTATCATTCCTACTATTTTGCTATTGTCTTTTTCTTCGTGCTCATTAAAAGGACTTTACGAAGAAGAAGCATGCAATGCTGTTACTCGCATTTTGCAAAAAGAAGGTAATGGCATATATTATGGATTGGGACGAGAATCTGCTAAATGTGAAGAATTACATTTGGGGGAGCCCATGATTGAAGAAAATTATTATCCCAACGCTATGGCATGTCTAGATAATAATCTTCGCCTACGTGTAGTAGTAGAACTTACAGATTCGTCAGTAAAGGTCTCTATTCCACCGAGAACATATGCTTCAGAAGCTCAATTAGCGAAAACGCCTAATCCATGCCCTCACGCGAAATATTAATTTCATCACCAATCAACCGTTCTAGGACAGGAAATTAAGTAAGTCCTCGCAATAGACCCTATCGCCACTCCCTTCGACAGGCACTTCGGCAGGCTCAGTGTGCCACTCAGGGACCAGTGGCTCCAGGGTGACAGTCGCAAAATTTAAGAGGTGTCCCGTGCGGGGCACCTCTTTTTCTATTATTTCAAATGGGTGTAAGGGGGAAAAATGAAAATCAGACCGTTTCTATTCGCGGGCATAGTTCTCGCAGGCATCGGAGCCGCAAACCTAAATGCAGCAGAATGCAACGTCACCCATCATCAAGGCAGTGGTGGCAGCACCGATGTCTACCTGGGGTACCCTGCAACCGCCCTCTACCTGTTCGAAGGCAGCTACCTGGACCTTTCCAAGATGGACCAGCGCGCCCCCGCAGTTCAGAACGTCTCCAGCACCGATACGGCATGGGTGTACAGGTCCGAACTGGACTCCACCATAATTGTGATTGTCACCGAAAAGGTGGTCAAGGTGGCGCGCGTTGCCTATTCCGAAGACGAGAACGCACTTGCCGACTCCCTTTTCACCGTGAACCACAAAGACGTGTACAAGGATGAGTTCCCGCGTCTGCAGAAGGCTGGCGTTTTCAAGGGCACAGCTGGGCAGGCAGATTCCCTCGTGACACACGTATTTGAATTATGCCAGCGACTCTACAGCAAAGATTTCGGTTACGCCGGCTGTGAATTTAACCCGCCCGAGCAGAGAGGAAGAAACGGCGGGAAGGATGTGGACATGATCGACATGCCACTTGCACTTGCTGCCGTTGCTGGCGAATTTACCATTCTTCTTGATACGCTAAATACGTGCCCAGATCTTAAATTCCATGCCGACGAAAACGTAACAGAATCTTCGTCCAGCGCAGCCATCGAATCTTCAAGCGCCCGCGCATCTAGCACTTCAGCCGATAAACCTTCCGCAAATTTGAAAATGGCCCAAGTAGCAGTTCATCTTTCAAAAGTTGGACAAATGCGCTATTATATCGCGGGTATCAAGTCGAGTTCCACCTATATGGTGTTTAGCGTCAACGGCCAGCTTCTGAAAGCAGGAATTCTCGAGGACGGCTTGTTCGAAGCGCCGACCCTCCCCATTATACTTATGTTCAAAAGCGGGCAGAAATTTTATCTGAAAGATTAAAGATCCCCGCCTTCGCGGGAATGTCAAGAAAGGGCCTTACAGCCCTAGCGTCTTTTCGAATTCGGCCAGCAACTTGCGGCCCTGTTCCCATTCGCCCAAGTTGGAGTCGGCATTGATGTGCCCGAGGCATCCCACATCCACGAACATAGAGCCCCAGGCATCTGCAAACTGGCGGGCCCGTTCGATGGTCACGTAAATGTCGTTTTCGCTGGCCACAACGCAACTGGGCACGGGCAATTTTTGCAGGGGTACAGGCGCAAAATCTTTTGCGAGGTCAAGCTTATCCACATCGGCTGGCGCCACAAGAAAAACCGCCTTGACGTTGCCGGGGACTCCGCCTTTTGCCGCCTTCTCCAAAAGCCAGTGGACCGTAGTGACCACCCCCAGGCTGTGGGACACAAGAATGGTATCCGTTTTCAGGCCAGACACGGTTTCGTCAAGGGTTGACACCCAATCCGCCTTTAAAGGATGGTCCCAGCTGTGCTGATAGACACGGCTTGCGTCGGGCAGGCTCTTTGTCCAGTAGGTTTGCCAGTGGGTAGGTCCAGAATTGCTGTATCCGGGGACAATCAGGTAATGCATTGAAGACAAATTTAGCAATCAATCCCAGTTGATGCTGGGAGGCGGGTCCTTAAGGTCCTTATTTTGCTTGGCGGCCTCGAATTTCTTTTCCAGAAGTTCTGCACGGCTTTTCTGGGCTTCCTTGGCTGCGGCGAACTTGGCGTCCAATTCGGAACTGCGGGACTTCTGTTCTTTCAAGAAATCGTCGAAGGACTTGAGTTCCTTCTTGAATTCCTTGTGGGAAAGAACTTCGCCGGTATCGGCGTCCACCACGATTTCGCCCTTGCACATAGGGCATTCGACAGTCAGCGTTCTCACGGCCATAGAGCCTCCTAATCCCTGCGCCCGCCGATAAGGCCGGCGCGATACGCCCAGTAGAGCAGTTGCAAAATGGAGGAAACGGCGGCAGCCACATAGGTAAGCCCCGCCGCAAAGAGCACGCCAGAGACGGTGTTGTATTCCCGACCCTGGGCCACGATGTCCATACGGGCAAGGGCCTTCTTGGCGCGGGAGGAGGCGTCAAATTCCACAGGAACGGTCACCAGGGTAAAAAACGTCGCAATGGCAAAAAGCAGCACGCCCACAATGGCCAAAGAATACCCCAGCGCCCGACCGGCGCTCATCAGGATAATTCCGAGAATCACAAGCCAGGGCCCTAAATTGGAGCCGATATTTGCCGCAGGGACAATAAAGGAACGGAGCCACAGGGGGAAATACCCCTGAGCGTGCTGGATAGCGTGGCCTACCTCGTGGGCGGCAACGCCTGCGGCACTGGCGTTCTGGCCGTAATAGACTTCCTTGGACAGGTTCAGAGTCTTGTTCAGGGGGTTGTAATGGTCCGACAAAAATCCCTGATGCACCAGGACCTTCACGTCGGTAATGCCCGCGTCCATCAAAATAGCCTTGGCCACGTCGGCGCCGGTAAGCCCGCTCGTAATGCGGACTTTCTGGCCCGCCGCAAAGCGGCTCTTGACCAGCATGGAAACGGCACCGGAAAGCACCAGGGTCACAAGCAATATGGACATGTACAAAGGATCGAACATCATAAGCGAATCTCCTGGGAGGTAATATACAAAAAACTACATATCTCCGGTCTTGAGTCTGGAGCCGTCCCGCAGGTGGGTAAGCGTCAGGCCTAAAACCATGTAGAATACCGCCTGGGTCGCCAGAGGCAATAGGTAGGTAGCGGCATCGCTAACGCCTGCACCCCGCTGTTCAATGGCAAGCCACGCCGGAATGGCAAAAGTCGAGGGGAAAAAGCTGGAAAGTTCTTTCATCCAAATCGGGGTCAATTCAACAGGCCAACTGAAATTGGACAAGAACAGAAGCGGAATGGACATATACAGGAACAGCTGCACGCTGGTTTCGCGCCGCAAGAACACCTGGGACACCACCATGCCGAAATTGATGACAGCAAGTAAGAAAATAAAGGTAAATACCGCCATGGGCAAGAATTCGCCACGACGGGGGAAGTCAAAGACATCGTAGATCACGAAATGGTAAAACAGAATGAAGCTGCAATAGTGAACAAAGTAAGCGAAGGAGCGACCAAAGTACCGATAGAACAAGCCTTCATTTTCATGAGCGGTATTGCGTTGCAACTTGCGGAACTTGCGGTGGGCGCGGGCGCCCCCAAGCAGGCAAAGGCCAATCACCAAGGTCTGCTGCAATATCAGCACCAGCACGCTAGGGACAACGTAATTGGAATAACTTCCCGTATTGTTGTACATGGTCTGAATGCCCAGGGGAATCGGGTCACGCATGGCCATGGCCTGCGCGGCGGGAACCTTCTTGGAAAGGGCGATTCGCTTGACCTTGGTTGTTGCCCCGAGGGTCAAGGCACAGGTGGAAAACGCCGTAGAGATGTTTCCATGAAGCATCACGTAGGCGCCGTGGGTAAATACGTTGACCACCACATTCTCGCCTTTCTGTAAATTCGCCTCCATTCCCTTGGGAATGACCATAAAGCCGTATATTTCTTCGCTCGCCATGGATTCCTCGGCATCGTGAATCTGGCCGAAGGTTTGCCGCACGCTCACCTGCTGAGAAGCGTCTGCCATCTGGACGAGTTCGCGAGAAAGCTTGCTGTGGTCCATATCCACGACGGCTACGGGAATCTTGGAAACGGTCTGGTACTTGTAGGGCATGGGGTAATAGAACGCATAGAGCACGCCCGCCACCACCAGCAAAAGCACTGCTGCCGCATCGGTATAGAACAGTTTCCATTCCGCAACGGCCACCATGAAGAACCGCTTGAGGGCATCAATCATCTGACACCTCCGGCGGTCGATTTTCTGCGTCCCGATTCATCTGCGGATTCATCAGGTTCAGATGCAGTCTTTCCGTATTTCGGGCCCTGCGCCTGTTTCCGATTCCATAATTCGCAGGATTCAAATCGTCGGCGACCACGCCCAGGGCAGTCTTAATCTTGTCCTTCGCAGATCCGTGCTGTCGGACCCAGTTCAATTCCTTGCGCTTGGAGGCAAACCAGCGCACATACAGAAGTCTTGTGGCCAGCAGCTGCCAGAACAGTCCCATAAAAAGAAGGGTGACGATACTATCCCAGGCGTGCGCGCTGCCGGCAGGACCCACCAACATGGCGGACTGGACCTTGAGCAGGTGTGTCAATGGCAACAGGTAGGCAAAACAGCGCACCACAAAGGGCATGGCCATCAGGGGGAAGGTCTGCCCCGCAAAGGCAAAGGCAGGGCCGCCAATCACACCCGCCACGCTTGTTGCCATGCGCATGTTTCCCGTAATGCCCACAAAGGTCGCACCCGCCCCGGTGCAGGCCAAAATCATGGCCAGCTGGCCCGCCGACACCAAGACGAATTCCCTAAAGGTCATGGGGGTCAGCGTGCTATGGGCGTAGGCATACACCGCCATGAAGGCAAGCCACTGGACAACAATCAGGGGCAACATGGTCGCGCACATAAGGACGGCGCGGGATTTTCCGGCACGCCTGATCATCCAGCGGACCGTATGGTCCCTGAAGGGAAAACTGAACACGTAAACCGCCCCAAGAATCGCCGCCAGATGGAAGATGGCACTGACCAGCCCCAGCCCCAAGAACCCCTGGTAGTTGCCTTCGAGATTGCCGACGGAATGGAGTTCCACCTGGACAGGATTGTCGATTCCTGCGGTAAAGAGCCCTTCGCCCACATTCGTCACCACCGCACGGATTTCTTTCAAGGCAAAGGAATTGGTCAAGTAGTTCTGCCCGCTGGAAAACACGGGAATCACAGGCGTCTCGAGGCGAAGGGCGCGGCGTTCCATATTGTAGGGAATAACGAGAAACGCCTGCAGGTCTCCACGGATTACCGCATGTTCGCATTCCCCGATGTCGCTGCACTCCTGGACCACATCCAGAACGGGATCCGACCGCAAGGCGTTTTCCAGCTTATCGGCTAGCAGGGACGCATCCAGACGGACAATACCGATGGGCACGTGCTGAATAATGCGGGCGGAGAAGAACTCCACCATGAACACGGAGGTTCCCACGGGCAACAAGAGAATCACCAGCCACAAGACGATGTTTGGACTGAAATAAATCTTCTTGACCGTGTCTATGAACGCCCTGAACAATTTTATTTCCTACACCAAGGAGATTTCCGCCTTCGCGGAAATGACAATTACGCTACTTCAGTTGCTCCAGCGGGAACAACACGCTCATGCCGGGTCTCAGGTTTTCCACCTCTACCGTGGGGCGCAGGCGCACTTCGAAAGTCTTCAGGTCAAAGCCGCCGCTTTCCTTGGAGCTTTTCCAGGTGGCATAGTCCCCAACGGGGGCAATGTAGGACACCTCCATCTCCACGGCAGCGTTCAGCGCCGGAACCGGCAGAACAAAAGTCTTGCCCTTGGTCACGTTCTTCAAGAAATCTTCCCGCAGGTGGAACACCGCCCAGGCATCCTTCAGGTCGGTCACGGCGATTACCGGCATGCCCGCCCCCACGACCTCGCCTTCTTCCACCACCTTCAGGGTGACCTCGCCCGCGATGGGGCTCTTGATTTTTGTTTCTTCCAGATAGGCGTTCACCTCGGCGTTGGCACCTTCGGCCTGTTTCACCAGTGCCTCTGCCGCCTCCTTGTCTTCGTCGCGGGCGCCTGCCAGGGCCATCTCATACTGGGCCCGAGCCGCATCGGCAGCTCCCTGGGAGGCCTTCATCTGGGTTTCGGCCTCGTCCCGCTTCTGCAGCGGGAGCACGCCTTCGTTATAAAGTTTCTGTACACGGTCGTAGGTGCTCTTTGCCAGGTTGGCGGCATCTTGTGCACGGGCCGCCATGGCCTTCAGGGCCTTGACGTCTTCGGAGCGGGCACCGTTTTTCGCCTTGTTGGCCTGGGCCTTGGCCGCCCCCAGCGCTCCCTGGGCCTGCATCTTCTTGGCCTCGATTTCGGGGCTGTTGATGACCGCCACCAGGGCGTTTTTCTTGACGGTCTGGCCTTCACGGACCAAAAGTTTTTCTATGCGTCCGGGAACTTTCCCCGCCACCAACACGCGGCGGGCCTCCATCTGGCCCTGCAAGTACTTGTCCTTCGGCTTTGTCGCAAATTCCTGAAGTTGCAGAATAGCCGCCACCATAAGGGCCACCAGCACGACAATCGCAAAAATCTTGCTTGCAAACTTTATCTTGTCCATTATTCCTTCCCCACAGTTTTGCTATTCAACATGGCTCCCGCCTGTTCCACCTCGCCGCTAGCTTCCAGCAGGCCAAGCCAGGCGATGACCGCATCGTAATGGGCCTTCAAATCGGCCACCTGAAGGCGCGACAGCGCAAGTTCTGCATCCACCACGTCCAGGCCCGTAGCAAGGCCGGACTCGTAGGCCAGCTTTTGGCTGCGGAGAGCCTCGTCCGCAAGTTCACGGGTTTTCTTCAGGCTCTCCAGACGGCCCTTGGCATGCTCCAGCTCCCGCCAGCGCTTTTCTACCAAAAGGCCGATGTTGTCCAGGGTCTGCTCTTCCATACTGGCCAGGGAGCGGTCCATGGCCTTGGCGTTTGCCACCTTGGAACGGGTCTCGCCACCCTTGAACAAATCCCACTGTGCCTTGGCACCTACGGCCCATTCAGGCTCCAGAATGGTCAGGTCCTTGGTGTAGAGTTCCTTGTAGGCAAAAAGCGCTACCGTCGGGAAATAGTCCGCACGGGCGGCACTCACCGCATCCTGGCTGCGCTTGCGCTCCGTACGGAGCTGTCTCAGTCCCGGATGGTTCTCCCTGGCCTTCTGCTTGATTTCTTCCATGGTCCGAACACTTTCCGGAGCTTCCACCGGTGTAACCGCCGTAATGTTCGTGTCCGTATGGAGCAGGCTTGCAAGAGCCATCCGGGCAAGGGACTGGTCCCGCAGAGCGTCGTCGTAGGCGTTTTCTGCTTCGGCCAGCGCCACTTCGGCGCGGAGCCTTTCCGCCTTGCTGATCTGGCCGCTGGCCTCCAGCTTCTTGGAGCGCTCCAGGTGTTCTTCCAGATTCTTCTTGGTGTTCTCCCGCATCACCGCCAGTTCTTCGGCCAGCCTAAGGGTAAAGTACTTGGTGGCCACGTCCATCAAGATGGCATTTTGCGCCATGTCAAAAGCGGCCTTCTTGGCGTTTACGTTTTCCTTGGCGGCATCGTAGGCGGAATAAATCTTGAGACCCGTAAAAATGGGCCAGATGGCTGTAAGTCGAGCATTAAAGAACAGTTCGTCCTGGACCTTCATCCGGAATTCGGCATCGTCAATCTGGGATTTTGCCGCATCCATCTGCTGTTGAGTAGCGGCGGCATACTCGTCGGCCTTCTGCTGGGCGATTTCCTGGGCGGTCCCTCCAAGCCGACTTTTAGCGAAAGCATCTGCCTGGGCTTCGGACAGCCCCTGAGCCAATGCACCGTTGTAGGCCTGGGCATACCCTGCACTGGCCTGGTTATAGGCGTCAATGTAGGCCTTGGAATAGGCGGCAGCCGGAGCCACCGTAGATAGCCCGCCAGCAATGCCGCTCAGGGCCTGCTGAATTTCACCTAAATCGATATAGATGGGGTCGTTAATTCTCGTAACGCCTGCGCTCAGGCTTACCGTAGGCATAAAACGGGAACGGGCCTCGCCCTGGGCGCTTTCGGCCATGTCCACCTTGGCCTTTTCGGCCTTGATTTGCGCATTACCGGACTTGGCCATTGAAAGCGCGTCTTGCAGGGTGATAGGCGCCGACCACGCCAGCGCCGCCCCAAACAGAAAGCACAAAACACAACGCTCCATAGCCCCAAAAGATACAAAATTCGGAGCTATGGATTCTTACAGAATTGTTTCTTGTAAAAGTTTAGTGTATTACAATTGCGACTTTGGATTCACCGCTTACTTTCCAACGGTGGGTTCGGCGACCTTCCAGGCAGAAGCCTCGTAACCCATGGTAGAGTAATCGGTGCGTTGCAGGCTCTTGCCGTAACCATCAGCCTCTTCCAGCCCCTTCCAGGTATCGGAATAGAGCGTGGCGTCGGACCAGTCGTAGTACCACTGGACTACAGATGTTAAGGACGGATCGGTTTCACTGTACACAGCATCATCAAAATCGAAGGGTTCTTTTATCGCAACCGTTTCACCGCGGTTCGAAAGCTTACCCTTATAGAGGCAAATCTGCACGTCGCTTGCAATCTTGTAATCGGTGCGAATGGCGCCCGTATCCCTCTCTAGGGAGTCCGAAAGCAACAACACCCTGCCACCTGCAGGCACAATAGTTCCCGAAGTGAACTCCATGTTGACGCCCTCTACCTTCCAGCCCTTGTTCTTGGATTTCTTGGCCACGTAGAGGTTCACTGCCGTATCGGCCTTGTTCACAATCTCCATAAATTCGAAAGGCACTACGGCACCACCCTCCATGGGATGGTAGTAAATTTCGTCGATAAAGAGGGGACCCACCTTCAGGGCCTCGTTTGCAGCCCCCTTGGTGGCCTTTTTCATGGCGCCCTGGGCCGTAGAGCCGTCGCTCACGTCTATGATACCGCTACTCAGGTTGCTTGCCGCCAGGAGCAGGCTGGATTCGCCACCGGTCTTCTTGCCGCCCACCGTTTCGTAGAGGTAGTAAGAACCGCCATTGGTGTGCAAGTAAATCACTTCACCGAACACGGACTCGTCATCGGCAGGGAGCACCAGGTATCCCTTGGCAGGAACTTTTCCCTTCTTGATGGTCCATGATGCATTCTTGTACTTGGATTCAAAAATCCAGCCAGTCACATCCACTTCCTTGTCGCCGGAATTGTAAAGTTCCACCCAGCCGTTATCCGTTCCCAGCACAAAGGGCTGGATTTCGTTCAGGCGGACCGTAATGGGTTCAACATATTCGTCAGCAGCACCGGGGTTACCCCACTCCTTTTTGCTTGCAGCCCAGGCACTGGCCTGGCTGGGGTTTCCGCCCACGAACACGAGGCTGCTGCCGTTACCGTCGGCAAGGCTCGGCCAAGGCGGTTCCTTGCTGAAGGAACAGCTCACGTCGCCAGCACCCGTCAGCTTCACGTCGATAACGTCACCTTCGTTGGAAAGCTTGGCAATGGAATCGGTCTTTACGTCCTTTTCCCAGGGGCCAAACAGACGTCCCGCAAAATCCGGATAGGTCTTCTTGAACAGGTCGGGGTCGTTGGTCACCACGATGTATTCGTTGGTATCCAGAGGTTCCGCAGGGAAATAATAAGTCACCGCCCCGTCCAGATGGAGGTTAAAGTACTGCATGTCGCTCATGGCAGACCCGCCGATAATTTTCAGTTCCACCCATTCAAGAGCTGAATTTTCGGGAGCGTTGTACATGACTTCGGTAATCATCACGTAGGCGCCACCCGCCTCGGTGGAATTCTGGTCGTAGCCACTGTCTTCACCTTTCGGGTCGTCGCCGCTACTAGAAGAACTGTCGGAACAAGCCGAAAACAAGCCAGCCATGGCAAAGGTTGCCACCGCACCTACTATAGACCATTTTTTCGAGAGCATAGAGCCTCCTTTCATTGACAAAAAATAACTTTTTTGTTTTCCCGAAATAAAACATTTTCAACCGTTCTAAGGTTTATAATACGCATAGGGCACCCAGTCAACACCTATATGTATCCAATCCGATATATTGCGGTGGGGGTATTCAATTTCTTCCCCATCGTAATAACTTTGATAAAAGTCAACTTCTCCTTTTATGTAATCTTCACGTTGCCTAAACAATGGATACATGCCGTCACAAAAAAGACATGCATTTAGGCACACCTGTAAAAGAGAATCCGAAACAACCATGGAATCTTTCGTAAAATAGCAATAATCCAAAATCAATTCTATTTTTTCATGATTCAAAGTAAAGCCTCCGTCCTCATAAGACATGCTGTCCATCACTTCCGGCAGGAACATCTTATAAACTAAATGAACAATGTTTTTTTCGGAGTCCTCTATTTCAACATCAACTACACCTGAAGAATCCGCTAAAATCAACAAGTTGTCTTCCATAGCTTTTTCCGTTCCCTTAAGCATATCCATATCGTCAAAAAATACTATAGAATTTTCATAATGGAGTGGGAAATCATTCCTTCCAGAATACGACCTGTCAGAAGCATAAGACAATATTCCATGCATAGAATCATTCCTCGTTCTCACTTTCACATTTGAAAAATCCATAGTTCCATTGTGATATGTATGAACCGACCCAGAAGACCCATCTGGTCTATGGCTTACATTACTCGTAGAAGTTACCAACCCCAATGCTGCTAAACCACACTCATAATTTCCAGATCCCCTATAGTAGCATTTTTCTGAAAGAACCAGCTTCTGCCCATTGGTAAATAGAAAGGGACCCTCAATATCAACGTCATATTCGCGAATGTCAAAACCCGCATTAGAACTCGGTCCAAACAGACTTCCACAAGACGAAAAAAAGAGTGCCAATAAAGCAATAACAAGCAATAATTTCATAGGCCGCCTTTATTATAAAAAAAAACTCTATTGCCTTGAGAATAGAAATGAATGTATTGGCCATATACAAGTGATGTTCTTTGGGCTGGCCCCTCACCTTCGTCATACGAATAGCTCTTTTCTTTATTTAGGCGCCCCCCATACCGAGGAGGGGATTGAACAAAAGGAAGAAAGGAACCATAAACTCTATCAGATTGTGCTGCGCATTTTTTTAGAATTGAAACAGGGATAAATTCGCTTTCACTGGTAGAATCAGAAATTATATTTTCATAAAAACAAGAATCATTTATAAACGAAAAAAAAGGATTGTCCTTTTTCAAGGCAACGCCCTCATCATTCCAAACAATATAATCCTTGGAACGATGCACTTGCATTTGATAATTTATATGTACATGTTTTCTTGCGGCATCAACCAATTCAAACTCCACGACACCGTCATCATCCGCTTCTATCAACATCGGGTTATTCCTTTGCATGCAGAACTCCACACTCTTCGGCCAGCGCAAACCTTCATATTTTTTCATCTCCAAATTTTCTTTCTCAAAAAAAGAAGCATCCTCACTTAAATCTATATTTCCGAATGGGCGTACAACCTCTAGCCTTGCATTGAGCGAAATTCTTTCATAGGAAATACAATCATTTCCATCATTTCCAATCAACACATAAGATATTACAGAATGTACTGTATCTTTTTTTGTGTATATCCTGGTTTTCGAAAAATCAACATTGTCAAAGAGAGCATTATATCCAGTTCCAATGCCATATGCGTATAAGCCACATTTGGGCAACATTCCTTCTTCATGATAGATGCAGGCCTCAACAAAAAAAATAGGCCACTCATAGTCAAAAAGAAAATCTCCAGACATTTTAGATTTATGTAGCAAGGATTCTTCGCTACTACTAGGATTACCACAGCCCCAAAACAGCACGCACAACATTATGGCACATATTCCACGCATTTTCACCTCAACAATAGCAAAGGTATGTGGGGAAGATATGATGGCTCAACTTGTTCACTTTTTTCATTTTCTCCCCCACTAGAATTTAAAAATGCGGATGCACCGCCATTAAAAATTTCCCGCGAGCCTTGTCCAATAGGGGTCCTTGAAATCCTTGGGGTGTTCATAGACCCTGGACCATTCCGCAGCAGCATTTCCGAATTTAGAAAAACCGCCCCGCTGCAGGTTCAAGAAACGTATCAAGTCAATCATCCAGAAGGGCACCTGGGAACAGGGGCACTTCAGTTCCAGCACGGCGTCGCAGCCCGGCTTGAAAAAGCGGGGCAGTCCCGTAGAATGCATGTAGTGGGGGTCCACCGTGTAGTCAAAACCCGTTTCCTCCCGAAAACGCATGCCCGTATCGATAGTCACACGGGAATATTCTTCACGGAGCCCGAACCAGGCCCGGCGTTTGTACTGGGTCAAAAGTCTCGGGTGGGCGTTGTGCAGGTGGGTCTTGTACAAAAAATCTTTCAGGTACTTGCGGTCCGTATCGCTCTTGCAGGGCCAATCTTCGGGCTTCATATTCCAGACTTCGCCGGGGCTTATCCCCTTGACGGTGGCGCGGCTCTTGTAGCAGACCTCTTTCACCTTCCGCTTGCTTTCAAAGTGGAAGGTGCCGTCTTGTGCCGGGTGTTCACCATAGGTGCGAATACGCATGTTGAAGCGGTCCAGCAGCCTCGCCTTTTTCCAGCCGAGGAATGTCCAGCGGTCCGAATCCAGATAGAGGTTGGTAATCCAGTAGAAATGACCCGGCGTAATCTGGGAATAATGATCCTCTTCGCAATAGGGCGCAATGAATTCGCCGATACGGTCCGCCCATGCCACAGGAATGTGGTACTTGAGCTCGAATCGCTCCAACAGGCTAAAACCGCGGGCTTCGGCCATTACTTGAGGCCCTCCCGCAGGTGGTTTTTCACATTGGGATTTGCAAAGATACCCGTATAAGTCAGCAAGATAAGGTAACGATCAAAGATATCGTATTCAAGCTTCAGGGCCTTCAGGTCGCTTTCCAGGGCGCTTTCCCGGGCACGCAACAGCAAAAGCGGGTCCGCCCCTGCCGACTGGGCAAAGTCCTCAAAGAGGTTTCCGGCATTCACCTTCTCCACAAAGTCCTTCTGCACCTTCCACTGGGCCACCAGGGCCACGATTTCTTCGGACAGACGGGAAACTTTTTGCGTCAGGGTCCGCACGGCATCCAGGTAATCGCTTTCGGCGTCCAGTTCATCCACCTGATTGCGCAAGGCGTTCCCGTTGTTGTCATCCAGGAACGGGAGCCTCACTGCCAGATTCACAAAGAACTTGTCCTTCAGCTGACGGTCATCCTTGTCGGGCACCAGGAATTCTGCCGTACCGTCGCAGTTGATGGAAGAGCATCCCGTCTTGTCCAGCCAATCCTTGTAATAGTCGTTGTAGGCACCATAGGGGCCCACGTCGCCGGCATCCAGTTCCTTGTATTTTTTCATCAGGGATTCAATCTTCAGGGAATAGCCAACACCGATATGGGAAATGAAATCGTTTCCCTTGGCCAGATCCCGCTTGGACTTGGCCTGTTCGTATTCCATCTTGGACTTGGCCTTCATGACTTCGGGGAACTGGTCGTTCACCGCAATGCCGTCTTGCAGTCCCTTGGCAAGTTCGTCCATGGTAGGGAGCCACGAGGTGTCCAGGCCTACGGAATCAAAGTCAGGCACCCAGGACTTGAGTTTCAGCTCCGCATCTTTCAGGGCGGTACTATCTCCCAGAAGTTCTGCACGGCGGGCGGATTCCTGCTCCAGGGCCACAATCAGGTCCTGGGAATTGAAGGTTTCGCTCCCAGCCTTCAGGTGGAGCACCTCGATGCGGTCCAGGTTCACCTGGTAGAGCTGCTTGTCAATTTCAGCAATCTTCCGGCGGATGACATAGCGGAGCGCCCGCTCGTAGCGGTCGTAAAGCAGGTACGAACGGTCCACCGCCAGGCGGGCTTTCTGGTAATCCCGCAGGGTTTCGTACTGCCGCTTGTCCGCAGAGCCTATACCGAAGGACTTCGGCTTGAGGCGCAGTTCAAAGTCGTGCTTCGCAAAACTGAAACCGTCCAGCTGGTAACGGAATTCCAGATTGTCCCACAACTTGGTTCCCACATCCTGGGAAGCCGCCTGGGAGCGTTTCTCCGACGTCTGGTAAACCGGATCCTTATCTACGGACTCCACCAGCTGCTCCCAGGTCAAGGGGGCGGCTACAGCGGTAGCGGAAAAGATTGCCGCAAAAGACGCAGTAATAAAAAGCCTATTATCGTACATTCACAAACCTATACATTACTCACAACTCATCACTCATTACCCATTACTCATCGCCATTCCCCAAAAACACATCCATAATCTGGGTCGCCAGGTCCTTGATCTGGCCTTCTTCGGAAATGGTCACCATCTCTCCCAGCAAGAAGGAATTGTCTTCGGGAATCTTGATGGTCACTTCGCGGCCATACACCGGCATGTCGGGCATTTTCCACATGCGGTCCGGGAACACCACGATACGGCTAGAAAGGCCGACCACTTCGCCCTTGATGGGCTTGCCCTTGCCGCCCAGAGTGCGGATCTCTACATCTTTGCCCAGGTTCATGCGCTGGTAGACCTGCTCGTTGATATAGCCGCGGATTAAAGATGGGGACTTGTGGGTCAAGGTCACGATAGGCGTAAAGCTGGAAACTTTTTCCCCTTCACGCACATTCACGCTGCCCACCACCCAGCTTTCCTTGGCAATCTGCACCAGGTCCGCCTGTTCCTTTTTGAGCTGTTCCAGTTCTTTTTGCAAGGTGGCCGCCTCGGTAACACCACTTTTCCTTTGAAGACTACGGCTCCCCTGCAAGAGGGCTATCTGCTCGTTGGCATTTTTCTCGGCCAGGGCCAGTTCGTCTTTCAGGTTCTTGATCTGCATAGCCATGCCGTCGTTGCCACCAGCCTTGGCGTTGTTTCCACTCAGGCTTTTCAGTTTAGAAGAAATTTCCTTGTTCTTCTGGTATTCCGTTTCCAGCCTGTTGATTTCAAACCGGAGAGCCGCACTGCGGGTAGCAAGGTCCGCCTTTACGGAAGCCACACGCTGGTCGATATCCGCCTTGTTCAGGCTGCTACGGCCCTCGATGGCGTCCAGTTCCCGGGTCACTTCGTTAATGCGAAGGGTCAAGTCGGGGCGGTTCAGTTCCACGATGGTGTCACCCGCCTTGATTTCTTGACCGGGCATCACATGGACCTTCACGATTTCGGTAGCGCTAGGCACGCTGATGATGGTTTCAGAAGCTTCGGCAATGCCCTGGAACAGGGCGACGTTCCCCTGGTAAAAATACCCCAGACCCACCACGGCCACTACGGCCAGAATCCAGGCGATAGAAAGCTTGCGCTTGTAGATAGAAGAAATGAGGAATGTGTTTTTCAGAGCCATTTTCGTTCCTCCCCTACATGTCCGTGGTGGCGTCCTGCATCATGAACTGGATGTCAGAAAGCCCCTCCACCTTGGAGAGTTCCGCAAGGACTTCGGCCGCAGGCTTAGACGCCTTCAGTTTTATCTGGTAGGCCACGTCTATGCGCTCGCCTCCGTTCACCTCCCGCATGGTTATCAAGATAAACGTCTTCAGGTTTTTCCGCAAAATCTTTTCTGTTTCCAGGCGGGGTTCCGATGTATTGGGCATGGCGAAGCGGAGCATACCGTCAAAGAAATGCTTGGTGCCAAGACCCGTGCGAGAAAGCAAGAAGGCAACGACACAGAAGGCCAAAGTTCCGCCCACGGCAGCGCCCCAGGCATACACGCCGCAACCGATGCCAGCGCCCAAGGCCGCAAAGATGAACATGATGTCGCGGGGGTCCTTGAAACTGGTGCGGAAGCGGACAATGGATAGCGCACCCAGCATACCGAGACCGCGGCCCACGTTGTCGCCGATGGCCTGCATCACCGTGGCGGCCACCACCGAACTGAGCACCAGGGCCTGCACGTAGTTCCTGGAGTAGGAAAGTCCCAGGAAGGTCCGTTCGTAGGTCCAGCCGATAATGGACGAAAGCACAAAGGCCAACAAAAGCGTATAGGCCAGGGTAATGATAGTGGCGTTAGCCGTACTGGATTGAACAGCCAATAAGTCGAGCATAGAAACTCCGTTGTTTATACCATTAAAAGATACTTTTTTAGGGGAATTTTATCCCAGCACGTTAACTACTTAAACGATATTATTCAACGCCCTTAATTTTTTTTTACAAAGAATGGGAAGAAACACCCCTATTTTTCCATTCCCAGCAGGCATCCCGCCGTTTCACCAATTCGTTCTCGCCCTAGCGCCGTTCTCACGAAATCTGCCGCAATTCATTGCCATTGGCAAAATTTTGTATAACAGTACTTGACCAGGGAAAATTAAAATGTATATTACTTTGTGAAAAAAACAAAAGCCAAAGGAAAACTTATGAAAAAACTTCTCACCCACTCTCTCGTCACTTGCGGAATACTTCTGTTTGCCGCCTGCTCTGACAACTCTTCCAGTGCCGAGGGAGGCTGCCCTCTCGCCAGCCAACTTCCACCTTCGAAAATAAAGTGGGAAGAAATGACTGAATATGACACGGGTACCCAATTCTGTACCGCAGATATCTGGGGCGAAATGTCAATGAACGCAGAAGAACTGAATAACTACAACGCCCAGGTCATCGCGAATGGTTTCGACATGAGTCAAATGGATTGGGGCGATGGCTACAAATACGAATTTACCAAAAGGGAAGGCGATGCCACCACCACCTTTACCTTCGCCTACAGCACCAACACAGGTGTAATGAGCGAGATTTCCATTACAAAAAGCGTCAAGCAATATGTGAACGGCGGCATGGACCGTATCATAGAGGGACTCACCCCGCTTCTTCCGACCATTGCAAGTACGCCGACAATCTTGAAATGGCAGACGACTAGCGAGACGGCGACAGCAAGCGGCTCTACCTACAAGGGCAAGACAAGTGCCGAACTGGATGCCTTTGTCGGCCAGTTGGTTTCTGCAGGGTGGCAGAACGTGATGATCGAGTTTATTGTCAATACCTGGACAATTACGGCAACCAACTCCATAGACGGCGCAAATTACATGCTTTCCGTCAATGTGACGATTATGAGCAACTATTCCGGCTCTACCTGGGAAACGGCCGAATCCAGTTATTCAGACAATCAGCTTTCGCTGATTATCACAAAAATATAGGCGGACAAGTCTGTCGCAACGCTGACAACATATCCCGAGTAATTACCATGACGGATTCGTTCCGTCATTTTTTTATTAACAAAAAAGTCCGGGAGCCAAGCCCGGACGAAACATTCTCTTTTGCAAACTGGAAGTTACTTCGCGGCGGCGGAGTCTGTCACTTCAACCTTGGCAGCGGTATCGGCACTCACAGCGACCGTAGAGTCGGCAGCACTGTCAGCAGGCACGGCCACGGTACTATCAACAGCAGGTGCTGCCGCTTCGGCAGGCTCAGCGACCTTCTCAACAGCGGCAGGGGCAGCAGGAACAGCCTCGGCGGCCTTGGGAGCAGGAGTCCCGAAGAAGGAAATCTTCGCAAGGAAAATCATCATAATCCAGGAGACCACCAGGCCGAGGATACCCATGACAACGCCGGTAATGGCCATGCCGCGGGTATCGGTGTAGCCAGTGGCGTGGGCAAGTGCGTTAGGCGGCGTAGAGATAGGCAGGCTCATGCCGAGAGAGCTTGCAAAGGCCACAGACACGAGAAGAGCGGTTACGCCACCCAGGCCGACCAGGTTGTCCTGGCAGGCAATACCCACGGCGCAAAGAATAGGAACAAGCAGGGTGGCCGTAGAAGTATGGCTCATGAAGTTGGCCATGAAGAGGCAGATGATGCCGCAGCCAATCATCAGGGCCAGCGGAGACCAGCTTGCAAACGGGATGGTCTTGATAAGGTGGGCGGCAAGACCCGTAGCGTTGAGGCCAACACCCAGGGCAAAACCACCGGCCACGAGCCAAAGCACATCCCAGCTCATGGCATTCAGGTCTTTCTTGGTAATCACGCCGGTCAGGGCGAACACGGCCATAGGAATCATGGCAATGGCGTTGTCGTTGATACCGTGGACATTCTTACCGGTCACCCACAAAATCACGCAAAGGACAAAGGTAATATAGACGATAATCGCCTTGGGGCTGGTGTCAAACTTGCCGGCCCCTTCGATGTTCAGGACCATCTCCTTCATCTTGATGGGGTAAATCTTGAGGAGGAGAATCCAGGCCACCACCATGAGGATAATCACGTAGGGGATACCGAAGGCCATCCACTGGCCAAATGTCACGGGGTTTGCCACCAGGTCGCCACGGGCCACGGCGTCGTTCAGGGCACCGAGGGCGATAGCGTTAGGAGGCGTTCCGATAGGAGTACCCATGCCGCCGATGTTGGCGCCAAGGGGAATAGCGAGGGCAAAGGCTGCCTTACCGCGGTCATCGGGTTCAAAGAGCTTGAGCACCGGGGCGAGAATGGCAAGCATCATGGCGGCGGTGGCGGTATTGCTCATGAACATGGAGAACACGGCGGTAATGAGCATAAGGCCCAGAAGCACGAACTTCGGGTTCTTGCCGAAGGGCTTCAGGAGAACACGGGCCAGGTTCAAGTCCATCTTGTACTTGGTGGCTGCAGCAGCGAGGAAAAAGCCGCCCAAGAAAAGCATGATGATGGGGTTTGCGAAGGTGGCCATGATGGACTTGTGGCTGATCATGGTCACGCCGTCCACCCGGAAAGGCGTCAGGGAAGAGTCGGACATGGTCACGATCATGAGCACGATGACCAGCACCGACGTGGACCAAATGGGGAACGGTTGAAGAATCCAGAAAAGGGCGGCCATGACGAAAACGCCGATGACGCGGATTTCGAGGGGATTCAAGATTCCCATGGGGCTTGCGGCATCGAACCCGAGGGATTCGTAGGGCAAGAAGAGGGCGACAATCGCAAGGATCGACGCAATGATGAACTTGATGAATTTAGCCTTTGTCATAGTGGGCCCAAATGTAGAAATTATGGCCCCCGGTGGCAATGAAAAAAAGCCCCCGATTTAGGCGGGGGCTACTTTGTAAGTCAAATGTAAGAGAGCGTCACTTGATGGCGACAGAACCGGCGGCCTGCTTAGAGCCTACGCGGACACGGACCATGTAGAGTCCGGACTTGGGGGTCTGCAGGGTCAGGGCGTTGGAGCCGGACACGGCCGTTCCCGAAACAGAGGACAGGACCTTGCCCTTCATATCGAGAATTTCCACGTAGGCCTTGGCACCGGCCAGGCTTTCGGAGACCTGGAAACCCACCTGCAGGGAGTTACCCGCCTGGAAGGCACGGAGCCCGTTCAGCTTCTGGGCCACCACGGTACGGGCGGAGGGCGCCACACGGACGGTCGCCGTCTTGGCCATGCTCCCGATGGAAACCTTCAGGGTGTCGTTCTCGGCCATCTGGGTAGTGGTTCCGTCAACCGTCACGAACACCTTGAGGCCCGATGCCCTGAGAGCGTCAACACCTTCGAAGTGCAGGTAGCCCGTGCGGTCGCCAGAGGCTTCCAGAGAGACTGTCCATTCGTAGCTGTCGCCGGCGGCCTTCTTGAAGGACTTGGCCAGGGACTTGTTGCCGTCCTTGATGGATAGGTTCACATGGTCACCCATGCCGGAAGGCGGCTCTTCGGAGGCCCATCCGGACTCGGAGACGCCCATGAAGTTCCAGCTGTCCCGCTTGCCATTGGCGTCGCGAAGCACGGCACGAATCGCCCAGCCCTTGCCGCCGGAGGCGAGCTCGACGGTCTTCTTCAGGGGCTCGACCACATTCTCCTCGCCCTCTGCGTCTACGGTCGCTACAAAGGCAGGCTTAGAGGGCAGCTTCCACTGGCTCGGGCCTGTGACCTTCGCCCATACGGCCTCATACGGACCAATCACATCCACTTCCTGGTAGGCACCCAGGCTGTCGTTCCAGCTGTAGAATTCAATACTGGACTTTTCGGTAGCGGATTTCTTCTCGTTCGAATTTTCGCCGTAAAGGTCCACATACCAGCCGTAGGGGTTTGCCACCATATTCCAGCCGGTATAGACGCTATCCAACTTCCAGACCACGGGGTCCTTAGGAGCAGCCATGTCCTTTTTCATGACCAGCGGGCGACCTTCCAGGGAACTGTACCAGTAACCCGTCAAGTTGTCCACCTTGTCGTCCCGGTTCAGCCTCTGGTATTGCCAGAAGGCGCCCGTGTTCCGAGTGTCGTCCCACCAGTAGAAGCGAATATCGTCATCCCAGGTCACGGAATCCATAACCACGTTGGACAGCGACAGCATGCGCCAACCGCCTTCGGCAGCAGAAGCAATTTCGGCCTTCACCTCGAAATCCTGTTCGAACACATCGGAGGACTTGCGGTTTGCAACCGTGGCCGTCAGCAGGTACGTGCCTGCACGCAGGGGGTAGTAATCCCAGGAGCCTTCGTAAGGCGTCTTCGAAATTTGAATCACGGAATCCGCAACCGCCTTCCCGTCGTCGTCTTCCAGCACAATCTTTACAGAAGCGCCGCTCGCGCCAAACTCGTTGGTAGCAAATTCAAAGCGGATAGCGCTACCGGACTGCAACAGTTTCGATGTGACGAACTTGGCGGGTGTGGGATTTTCCGGCATAAAGTAGGCGGCAAAAGTAGCCTTGGTGATGCTACCCGCAAGGGTATCCCCTTCGTGATACACATACTTCTTGCCATCCAAGGTCATGACCAGGGAATCCAGTATGTAATCCTTTGCAGGCAAGCCCTGGACCACAAAGCTCGAACCCTTCACATAGTAAGGCAAGAGCATGGTGCCGTCCTTGGCGAACTTGTGCAGTTGGGTGCCGACGACCTTTCCGGTGGAATCCTTACGGATTTCCTTGAACGCCACAGAGCCGTTCTCAGATTCCGTCAACTTCGTCTGCTTGTAGCTAAGCTCATCTACGCAAATCTTGGCATCGACCCACTTGGCGTACAGGGGGTATTTCTCCTGACGGTTGCCAACTTGCAAATCCAGCTCCTTTGACAACACAAAATTGAATACATCGAAAGCCACTGCCCAATTGTCAGGCATTTCATATTCGCAATTAGGTTCGCCATTACAATCAGGGTTCCTATTGACATCGGGCCCTTCCATGACGGGTTCATCTTGAATTTCAATATTGGAGTGCACCGTCCAGCCCTCTACGCATTGGTCTGCCGTATAGACCCAGAAAGGCAAATCGATGGCGTCATCTTCGGCATTAAGCTTGTATGTTCCCACGGAATCAGAATTCTCGCCGTAAAGAACATCGGTCTTGCCGGTTTCAAAAACAATATTGAACTTCTTGTAGGTGTAGTTGGCGGAGAATTCCATATTCGAAGACATAAGCTCCCACGGATCGATTGTCAACAGGTCGCCTTCCTTGAGTTTTTTTGTCTCCGGGGTCCCTCCATCAAAGGAAGCCTTGGTGAAAGTAATGTCTCCATCCAATTCATAGCCAGCATATCCATCGGCAAAAACCTCGAAGACAAATTTGTTGGTATCGGCGTAAGGCACCAGGATTCCCGTCACGCCCACATCTTGCTGTACAGACTTATGCCTCAGGGTATCGCCCATCCACACCTGTTGCAAGACGATGTTCCCTAGTTCGGAATTGTCCTTGACGACATAGTTGTTCCAGACCAATTCCTGTTCTTCGCGAATACGATAGCCTGCATAATCTGAACAAGAAGCCACATCGTATTCCCATTGCGCATACAATTTCATTGACTTGGAGCCGTCTTTATTGGTCGTGTAGGGAATGCGCTGCTCTTCTTCGTTACTAAGCAATTCTTCAATCATGCCGAAACTGGACACGTAGATTCCGTCATCGTAATCTGGGTACTGATCCGGAGAAAACTCTCCCACAAAACAAGCGTCCGTCCGGAAAGCATACCATTGACCGGATGGGACAAATTGGTCATACTGATTTTCACTGGTATAGGTAGCACCAAGTTCGGTTTTACCGTTCCAGGTAGTCGCTATAAAGAGCGGATTATAGTCAGTATTGGTTTCATAATTGACATCAAAGGTTACGTGATACCGAATTTCGGCGGTTTGCGGCAAGAATCCCACATAAATCGGGTAATCATACTCATATTGCCGTAGAGATTCTACCGCAGCAAACAAGTTCGTCAAGTCAATGTTGCCATCCTTGTCCAACCACACATAGCGGGCGTAAACCAAATCGTTATCGGAATTGACCTGCTCATCCATCTTGGCACGGATTTCCACCGGGGATTCCAAAGCCTTCACCGTATCCTTGAGGAAGGGGTGATCTAGATTGTTTGATGCTAGCTGCGAAAGAGCGCTCCCCATGAGTGTATAAAGTTCTGTTGCGCCATCATTTGAGGAAGCTCCCACGATTACCAGGGCTAGAGTTCCGTTCACATCGTTCCATAAATCGGGAGGATAGTCTGCAACAAGATAGGGTGAGAAGGGCATGGATTTCGTAGAAGTGTTCTGTTCATTAAAGGCATTTCTAAGAATAGACTCAATTGCACTGGAAGTTGACGTTTCCACCTCCAGATAATCGGGAGCCCCGAACAAAAGCGATTCTCCATTTGCATCTACAGCCTTCATTTGAGCATTGGCAACGCCCAAATCAAATCTACTGCCATGCAAGTCGCCAACAAACAGGTAGCCCCCTGCCGTATTCACGGGTTCGGATTCATAGACTACATAGAGGGTATCGCCGTTAGAAAACTCCGAGAGGGCATCGGCGTAGAATTTGCCTGTTCCATCAGTCTGCACATATTCGTAATCACAATAAGTCACATTGCCGTCTTTACGGCAAACCTTCCTGGCGAATTGGAACCCGTAATACTGGTACGTTCTTTCATCCGGATTATAAGAGGCCAGATAAGGCACCCTAGTCCAAGCACTGTCGCTGGAAATGGTCGCCGCTGGGGTTCCCATAAA
This sequence comes from Fibrobacter sp., assembly GCA_017503015.1. Classification (NCBI taxonomy): domain Bacteria; kingdom Pseudomonadati; phylum Fibrobacterota; class Fibrobacteria; order Fibrobacterales; family Fibrobacteraceae; genus Fibrobacter; species Fibrobacter sp. Next base: position 24,279 of record JAFVTX010000011.1, read on the forward strand.
GTAGACGTCCTCACCAAGAGAGGAGGAATACTCGTCCAAAGTGTAGAACACATCTCCATCGGTGGATTCAACAAACCCATGCATCACCGTCACCGATTTCTTTTCCGTGAGTGTAAAGTACCTATCCGAATCAAACACGGCCGAAGACTTTGGCTGAAACACCAACGCCCTTCCGTTATCGTAATAAGTCCAGCGGTAGTTCTCGCCTGCTATCTGGGCGGCCGTAGTCATCCATGAACTATTGTGGAGTTTTCCCGTATAGTCGGTATAGAGGTACAAGCGAATACCATCCTGAGTTTCCTCTACATCAGAAGTCCATTTTTCCTTGTCAGAAGCAGAGGCGTTCTGGTAATATTCGCTATTCGCAGAAAATTCAATTCGGCAAATAGGATGAAGCGTTCCTGTTGCAAATACGGGAAATCCGCCATTGACATCGTCCTTGCGGGACCAATCCAACGTTCCAAAATTATCTTGCAGAGTAGAATGCATATCCGGTGGAGCAATGTGAGCAGCATTACTCAGGCTGTACGCAAATTCGTCCGTCTGCATATAAGCGGCCGCAAAAACGCCATCATCCTCCGGGATACTTTCACCGATAGTGTTGCGGTAACTGTGAGTGTAGCTATTGCCAAAGTTCAAATTCGTCCACTGGTCCGTTATATCTTCTTCGCTCACAGTCATATAACCGGCCATATCTTTCGCTAGATAGTCATCTTTGCCATAGTGGTAGTTGTTGCCTACAACGGAGCTGCTGGTATTGGGGAGAGCCAGTTCACCGGCCAAAAACCCGATTTTACACGCCCCGTTGTACGTGGTATCGGGCATGGAAATATCACCCACGGTGTAGGTGTTGACAATGTTGACAGGTGCTGCCGTCTGGTACATTGCTGGCGCTGCGCGCCCGACAATGCCACCAAGATACTGATTCAGTAAAGTTGGCTCAAGAGGATCTTCATCAAGTTGAGGTATCAAATAGATTGTGTCGGCATCTGAATGGACATTCAAATCGCTAATACCAACATTGACGATAGTTCCGCCATTCTCTAGCTTACCTACCAGGCCGCCAAGGAAGACACTCATATCCACTTCCGAATTTTGTTCGTACCAAAGTTTGTCAACAGAATAGGGGGCAGATTCATCGCTGGCATAAAGTTCCACATTCTTCCCAGTAATATTTTTGAAGGAAACCCCTTCTCCCCTAACCATACCAACCAGACCACCTGCCTGGGCTGCCGTAATCTTCACATTCTTCATGGTAACATCACGGATTTGATTTCCACCACCAGTCACGATGCCAACAGCCGTACCCGCCACCACAAGCCTTCCAGCGGCATCGTTGTTGACTTCAATGTTCACATTCTCAAAATTCACCTCGGCTACGTTTCCGCTATTCAACTTGGAAAAGAATCCTATACCGATTTCAGTGGTGCCAAGATCCGCTTCGTAATCATCCGGTATGCTATCAAGCTTGAGGCAAAGGTTCTTGATGGTATGGCCATTTCCATAGAATCCATTGCCATTGTCATTGGGCAAAGGCCTAAAAGTAATGGCGCAGGAGCCATCGCTATTGACCCCACCAAAGTCGATATCCGTAAGCAATTCAAGTCCACCATGTGCTCTAGATATAAAGGACGTCAAATAAGAATAGGCGTCTACCATCGCCTCTTGCGTATGGGACTTAGTTTCATCGTACCACAAATCAAAGCAGGTTTCTTCAATATCCGGGCCACCATCCGTAGAAGGCTCCGTTGTCGGAGTATAACTGCTAGGCTGCTGGGACAAGGCTAGGTAAGTATAATCCATATTCCCTACCTTAATACAAAACTTCATCCCCGACACCGAACCGGTGTTTGCGGCGGTAGCTGTAGTTGCCAGAAGTAGCAAAGCAAGGCCCATCAAGCTGGCCAGGTTCAATCTACGTTCCATAAATACCTCTCTCCGGGGGAAGCGGTCTTCCCCCTATCATTTCCCATAAAAATAACATATTTAAAAGATTCTCCTTTGCGATTTAGGTCACATGTTGCCGAAAATCACATTTTAGGGGCTAGAGACTAGGATTTAGAGATTAGTGATTTCCAAGCCCTCAAATCCTAACCCCTATCCCCTAGAGCCTAACCCCTCTTTTACTATATTAAACGTGTCATTGGAGAAAATATGCAGGATTTGGACCAGACCATCGTCACCCCAGGCAACACTATCCCTTTTAGGGTCATGGAGTTACACCCCCACCTGATAATCCTGTACCCCCAGACTCAATTCAAGCAGATTGCCTTGGAAAAAGGCACGGTTATCCTTGGTCGCGGTGCCGATGCCGACATCCGCCTGGACGACGAACTGGTGAGCCGCAAGCACTGCAGCCTGACCTTCGACGGCAAGAACGTCACGGTCCAGGACCTGGGCAGCACCAACGGCACCTACGTGGACGGGAATCCGGTGAGCCAGATGGTCTTGGATTCCGACAACCGCCTGCAGCTGGGCAAGCACGTGCTGAAAATCGACTTCAAGGATGCCAGCGAAGAGGCCTTTGACCGGGAACTCTACGAGGCGGCCACCATGGACCCGCTGACCAAGATTTCCAACCGCCGGAACTTCTTTGACCGGAGCCTGGGCGAGCTTGCCCTTGCCCGCCGGAACAACTTCTTTGTGCATGCCATCATGGTGGATGCCGACCACTTCAAGCACGTGAACGACACCTGGGGCCACCAGTGCGGCGACATGGTTCTGAAAGAAATCGCCCGCATTCTCAAAGAAGAAAAGCGGGAATCGGACCTGCTGGCCCGTTACGGCGGCGAAGAATTCGTGCTCTTGCTCAGCGGAATTGGCGTAGAAGACGCCAAAAAGAGCGCCGAGCGGCTCCGTATGGCGGTAGAACGCCACCGTTTCTCCTGGAAGGATACCATTATCCCCGTGACCATTTCTCTCGGGCTTGCAAGCAAGCAAGGGGAAAATATTGGGAAAATCGAGGACCTGATCGCGGAATGCGACCGTCTTTTGTACGTAGCCAAGGAAGGCGGACGGAATCAGGTGGCGAGCGAAGCGTAGCTTCGCTCCGCTGTTCTAAGTTCTAAGTTACGCCCTATCGGGCTAGTTACTAGACTTTTTTGATTGACATCTCTAGTAACTACTAACTAGTAACTAGGAACTTTCCTATATTTGGCGCCGCAATGTCCACTTTGAACTCCCAGCGCCTCAATTCCTTCGGGACTGCAAGCATCCCGAAACTGGTGCTGCAGTTTTCGGTACCCGCCATCATCAGCATGCTGGTGAACGCCCTCTATAATATAGTGGACCGTTTTTTCGTGGGCCAGGGTGTAGGCAGCCTCGGTATCGCGGGTATCACCCTATGTTTCCCCATTTGCCTCTTTATTATGGCCATGTCCATGATGATCGGCGTGGGCGGCAACACCCTCTTTGCTATCCGTCTCGGGCAAAAGAAGTACATACAAGCTAGCATTATCCTGAACAACTCCTTTTCGTTGCTCATACTGATGGCGGTCTGCACCTTCGCCCTGGGCGAAATTTTCATGGTGCCGCTCCTGAAACTTTTCGGGGCCAGCGAACAGACCCTGCCGGTAGCCTCCAGCTACATGCGCATCTTGCTTTTCGGGGCGGTTTTCCAGACCATCGCCCCCGGCATGAACCACTTTATCCGCTCCATGGGCCACCCCAAGACGGCCATGTTCCGTGAAGTCATCGGAGCGGTTTCCAATATCATTCTGGACTGGCTGTTTATCATGAAGTTCCACTGGGGAATCGAAGGGGCCGCTTGGGCCACCATCTCCTCCCAGCTTATCGCCAGCGCCCTCATTACCCAGTTCTTCGTGAAAAAGGATACGCCCATCAAGATCCGCTGGCGCCACATGAAGCTCCGGTTCCCCTACGTGCGAAAGATTATCATCTTGGGTATCCCGCCATCACTGATGCAGCTGTGCAACAGCCTGATGAACGCCATTTTGGCCTGGAGCCTCACCACCTACGGAAACATCAGCCTTCACGACACCGGAGTCCTTTCCGGCGGGGACATGGCCATTTCCGCTTTCGGCATCGTGAACAGCATCGCCTCCTTTATTTTGCTCCCGCTATTGGGATTCGTCCACGGCACCCAACCCATCATCGGCTACAACTACGGTGCCCGCTTGAACGCACGAGTCAAGGCAACCCTGAAGTTCACCTTCATCTACGCCTTCGGATTTATGATTGTGGCCTGGGCACTCATGATGTGGCAGGCAGAAGCGCTGGTTGCACCTTTCGCGCCAAACGACCTTAAATTGCAGGAGACCGCCGCCTGGGCCATGCGGATTTTCGGGGCGGCATTCTTCATGATTCCCCTGGGACTTGTTTCGGGAAGTTTCTTCCAGGGCACGGGAAAGGCCCTCAGGTCCATGTTCCTGAACGCCTGCCGCCAGGTGATACTGCTGATACCCTTCCTGCTTGTACTCCCCCATTTCTTTGAACTGAAGGGGGTGTTCATGGCCCAGCCCATCGCCGATACCGGGGCCGCCATCATCGGCATGGGAATGCTGCTGCACGAACTGAAGAAGCTAAAATAGTTTCTTTGCGGAGGTGAGTTCGCCGTTCTTCTCGTGGAAGAGGATCAGGGAGCCGCCGTCCACCTTGACGAAAATGTTCTTCAGGGTCTCTACCACGTGGTTTTCGTCAAAGCCGATTTCGTTGTAGGCAGTTTCGCCGATGACGATGCCGAAGTTCACCATGTCGGGCGAAGTAAATCGCAGGTACTTGAGGAGGTCTTCGGGAGTGTTCACCACGTCGGTTGCGGTCAAGCGTTCGATTTCTTGCGGGTCGCGGGTGCTCACCAACAGGGGGAACAAGTTGTCGCCAATCACCTGCTTGCTGTTCAGATACAAGGTATTGCCTATCATGAGGCTGATGGAGTCGTTCAGCACCTGACGGACTTCGATGATGATGTCGCGGCTAGAAGACATTTCCTGCATTTCCAGCTTGGACGGGCCGCAGGCGACGAACATGGCAGAGGCCATGGCAACAACGAGAATCAAAAGCATTTTCATAAGACGGGTTCCTTTTTTTGGGGAAATATAAATATTTTCAAGAATTTTTTTCTTGCGGGCGGGGCCCCAGCTCGGAGTTGCGAAGGCCGCACGGGCCCCTCCCTGCACCCTCCCCATCCTTGGCCGACGCTTTTACTCTCATTCTGTATGTTTTTATTCTAAAATTAAAATTACACCTCACTTTCTGCGATACTTTATTTATGGAAAGAATCGCAAATACTTCTGGCGAGAGATAATATTAAGAAGGTTTCAAGAATGTTCTTTTCTTAAGATTCCGAGGGCGCGGTCAACTAAGTCCGGCGAAATGTGGAAAATCTCGCTGAGCTTTTCCACACGGAGTTCTTCGGGAATGCGTTCCATACGGGAGCCGTCCTTGTCGCGGATGACCAGGTTCCCTTTCTGGTAGTAATACTGCACTCCCCGTTCCCGGTCCAGGCGGTTGAGCACTGGATAGGTCATCATCTCCCGGTAGAAACTTTCGGACCAGTGCTGCTTGAATTCTTCGACGGAAACACCTTCCAGCGGATACTCGAAACGAAGCTTCATGGGGCCGCCCGCACCGCCGGTCCAGAGTTCCAGGGCATCGGCGGCAGGCCGCACCAACTTTACGCAGTTGGGGACCAGCGGAAAAAACGCCTCGCCGGAACCGAACGGTTGAGGTGCAGGCAAAGGGAGCGGATCGAAGATGAGGTAACCGGGGTCAAAGAGGTACGAGGTATGGGGTATGAGGTCGCCAGCCTTTGGCTGGCTTTGAGGTGCGAAAGAGACCTCCGGCAAAACCAGGGCGCAGTGGATGTTTTTTTCTTTGCGTTTGTGGCCCATGACCAGACGGGGCGAAAGCCCCATGTCGGTAAAGGCCTGATACAGGAGCCAGGTCATGCTGAAGCAGGTGCCGCCACCCATCCAGGAATCTACATCATTTTGGAAACTGTCATCCAGGTTGCGGGCACGAGTGGCAGAACCCGCCGATTCCAGGCGGATAATCTTCGTAAGGTTCTCGTAGGTGACAGTGGAGAGCCTGTTGCACAGTTCGAGAATCTTTTGCCAACTTTCCTGTTCCATAAGGCCAATAATAGAAAATGTCCTGACATCGGGTTTTTAAGGGCAGGGCCCTTAGGCGAAGGGGTGATGGATGGTTCGACAGGCTCACCAACATTGTTTCACGCAATGCCTGGAGAAACAGCAATCAGGGGAAGGCTTTCCCCTTTGGATCAATCATTCCACTCACTACTCACAACTCACCACTATTTGCTATATTGTGGTCATGCTGGGAATCGAACAGAAAAAAGGAAACGACCAACGCCTGTGCGGGCGCATGATTGCCTACGCCAAGATCTTGCCCTCCCCCGATGCGGAGCGGAGCGGCACGCCTTTTGACGACATGGTGAAAAACGGACTTTTCGCCCTGGAAGGGGATTTCCGCCAGCAGCCCAAGATGCCAAACCGCAGGGCCATCAACAAGGCCGTAGATTCAAAGATCGACAACCTGCTGGAATCCATGGAAGAAGACGGCGTGGAACTGCCCGAAGATATGGACGTGGATTCCCTGCGGGAGCGCCTCCACGAACTGGCCAACATGGAAGTCATCCCCATTCCTGCCCGCATCTGCAATTTCGCCAGCGAAGAAGATATCCTGAACGAAGACGCCGACGTGTATTACATTGGCGAGTTCATCGGCATGAACCAGGCCCACTTTTGCCTGACCACGCTGCCCGTCTTTTACCAGGCCCGTTACCGCGAACAGGCCAAGGTCGAAGAAATCAACCTGCTGAACGAGATGCTTTCCCAGTTCGAAAACGGCGAGATTATGGACAACGACGACATCCAGCGGGAAACTGAAGAACTGTTCCCCGAAGGGGCGAGCCTCAATACCTTCGTGGGCGACCTGAACAACCTGCTGAATACCAGGGTGGTGCCTTTCTTGCTGGCCTGCGAAACCGACAGCGACTACGAAAACCAGATTGCCCTGTTCTACAAGTTCATGAAAAACTATCCCGAACAGCGCGACATCAAGCTTATCGACGGTGCCATCAGGGAACTGCGCAGGCAAAGCGACAACCAAGGAGCCCGCAGGCTTTTGGAACTGGGATGCAAGAAGGTGAACGCCATCTACAACGAAGACATCAAGGGCGCCGAAGAAATCAACCAGGAAATCGCCGCCATCTAGGGCAGTTCCTTTACCCAATTCACTACATCTTGGAGAGGGTCAAAAGGACCGCTCCAATCAAGATGACCACCGTGGACATGGCAAGCTTGATGCGGCCTCCGCGGGAGGCGTATTCGCCGAACACGAAAACTCCCCATAACTGGTTTACCACCAGGTTCAACTGCAAAAGCGGGTAACCTACCGCGTAGCCGAACATGCCGTCGTCGGCAATAGTCCAAAAAATGGCCAGGGTACCGAACATCCACATGACGCCCGACGCCATGGAAAGGAGGGTGGGCACAATGTTTGAATGCCTGATGTCCTTGCGGCGGCGAAATGTCACCAGGCCCACCAGCACGAGGCTTCCGATGCAGACTCCGAAGGAGAAGGGGAACAGGAATTCCATGTCGCCCATGCCGCTGAACTTGAAGGGAATCAGGTAGGTGCCGAACACCGCTCCCGACAAGAGGGAGCGCCAGTTTTTCCAGATGGACTTTGTCTTGCTGGCAGGAATCCAGATGCCGATAATCATGCAGGCGATAGCCGGGATGGAATAGTACAGCAGGGTCTTTTCCTGGAAAATGACCACCCCGCTAAAGAACGAAAGCAAAATGCTCACGCTCATGGACCGTAGGCCAGTCCCTGCCAGGTCCGCTTCAGCCTGCACCGCCCAGAAACACAGCGCACCGCCCAGCACCCAGAGGAGACCGCAACCGATGCCTACGGGGTGAAAGTTGAACTGCCCCGTAACGCAGGTGATGCCCACAGAACAGATGAGCGCCCCGATGGACATGAACGCCAGATAGGACCAGGAGGAGTAGGCGGGATACTTTTTCAGCGGGACCATGTAGGTTCCGAAAGCGAAAATCCCGATAAAGACGCCGATAAGGCTGAGAGTGCTACTTTCCAATGCAGAACCCCGCGAAAATAGATTGTAAAATATCTTCAGAAGAAATTTCGCCCACCACGCTCTGGAGGGAGCGGCGCACCAGCTGCATCTCAAAGGCGAGAAGTTCTACAGCGGGCTGTTTCTGGAGCAGGTCCAGGGCCCGTTTCACCCCTTCGAAGGCCTCGGCGAGGCAGGCCCGTTCCCGCTCGCTGGTAATCCAGATGTCTTCGGGGCTGCGACCTTCGGTAAACAGGGCGGCGTCCATCTTTTGCCTGAGCTCGGCCAGACCCTCACCGGTCTTGGAGGAGACTAGTAGGTTGTAGGGCGTTGGATTCTGGTCACAAGATGGTCCGGCGGAATCCAGCCGGTCCTTCTTGGTAATGACGGTCATGTCGGACTCATCCTTCGTCATGGCGGGCTCGACCCGCCATCCAGCCTCTGTCCCGTCCACCACGTGAATCTTCAGGTCCGCCTCTTTCAGGATTTCACGGCTCTTTTCCATGCTGAGGGCGTCCAGCTCGTCGGTGGCCCGGTCGGCAATGCCTGCGGTATCCACCAGACGGATTTCCCCGCCGGGCAAAAACAGCCGGACCTCCACGAAGTCCCGAGTGGTGCCGGGGACGCTGCTCACGAGAATGCGGTCTTCGCCCAGGAGGGCGTTTACCAGGCTGGACTTGCCCGCGTTGGGGGCTCCGTAGAGCACTACCAGCGGGAGGCGGCTCAGGTTTTCCTTGCCGCGGAAACTCTGGAGGATTTCCGAAATCTTTTCGCCGATGGCCACAATCCTCTTGCGCCAGGAATCGTAATCCGGGTCGGCCTCCTCTTCGGCAAAGTCCACGTCCAGCTCCAGCCGGGCGGACATATCCTTCACCTGTTCGTTCAGTTCCTGAATCTTTTTCGAGAGCGTTCCCGAAAGAAGGCGGTGGGCGTTTTTCAGTTCCGCTCGGTTCGCGCTGTGGATCACGTCGGCCACGGATTCCGCCTGGACCAGGTCCATCTTGCCGTTCAGAAAGGCCCTGCGGGTAAATTCACCAGGTTCTGCCAGACGAACGCCTTGCACCTTGCGGATGGCCTGAATCAGCTCCCGCACGATCAGCGGGTTTCCGTGAGGGTAAAGTTCCAGCGTGTCTTCGCCGGTATAGGAATTGGGTCCTTCGAAAAACAGGTAAAGCAGGCTATCGACGGTTTCGCCGGTTTTAGGGTCCCGGGCAGTTCCAAGACGGGCCTTGTGGCTTTCCAGTCGGGCCACAGCCCTTTCGCCGAACAGGGCCAGAACTACGTCACGCACCTGGGGGCCGCTTACGCGGATGGCCGCCACGGCGCTAACGCCTGCGGGAGTCATGGGTGCGACAATGGTCCGGGAATCCATGCAATTAAATATAGTATTAAAAGTTTGAGAGGTTGTAGGTATTGGGGGTTAGGATCTAGAGGTTAGGATTTAGGGGATAGGATCTAGGGGTTAGGGGTTTGAGGTCGCTTCGCTTTGAGGTGTGAGCTCGGTCGCCAAAGGCTCCCTTTGAGGCTCGTGCCTCATATTTCATACCACACACCTCATACCTCATAACTCACAACCCACGACTCATAACTCACGACTCACGACTCCTAACCCTCGCCTTTTTTCTATCTTCCCTCTCATGAGCAACTTCAAACTGATTTCTCGCCCTCTCGGCACTATCCAATGTTACGTTTTACAGCGCGATGACGGCGCCGAACTGGAAATTCTGAGCGGTTACGGCGGAGGCCTTAACGCCTGGCGCATACCCGTCGCAAAAAACGGCGCGGGCGTCACCGGTTCCGACAAACTGGACCTTCTCTTCGGTTACCGGAAAGGCGATGACATCTACAAGATGGGCCCCGACACCAATGCGGGTTGCAGACTCGCCCCCTTCCCGGGCCGCACCGCCTACGCCAAGTTCACCTGGAATGGCAACACCTACGCCCTTATAAACAACGTGAGTTGGGCGCCCCATGCCCTCCACGGCTTTTTGCAGAACAAGGAATGGAAATTCGAAAGTTTCGAGAACGACTCCGAAAGTTGCACCGCCGTTTTCACCTGCGACTGGCCGGGCGCCTTCGCCGGATTTCCCTTCCCTTTCAAGGTTACAAACAAAGTAACTTTTACAGGAGAATCCTACACCGTAGAAGCCTCTGTGCAGAACATCGGAAAGGCCCTCATGCCCTATTCCGAAGGCTGGCACCCCTACTACAGCCTGGGCGAAAAGGTAGATAGCCTGAAGATGACGCTCCCCGAAAGCAAGCTTGCCCTTCTGGACCAGGCGGACCTTCCCACCGGGAACTTCAAGGACGACACCCGCTTCGTGGGCGGCCGCGCCATCGGTGACGAGTTCATCAACGACTGCTTCTGCCTGGGAGGCGATTTTTCAAGTGCGACGGCACAATCCCAAACCCAGGCCCACGTGTTTTTGGAAGGGAGCGCAGGCAAACTGGACATCTGGCAACAGGCCGGTCAAGGGCAATACAACGCCATCCAGATTTACACGCCTCCTACCCGGGCAAGCATCGCCATCGAGCCCATGACATCGGAGCCCGACGCCCTGAACCACCACCGCGGGCTGATAGAAATCCCTCCCGAAGATTCACGAAAATTTACATTCGGGGCCAAGTTCCAAAAGAAATAAGATACTTATATCTTAATTTTTCTCGCAGTCACCCATAATTTCTTATTTTGGGAAAGTTAAGGAGTGTACTATGAATTTCAAAAAAGCCTTTACCTTTTGCATCCCCGTTCTTCTTGCGGCAAGTCTCTTCACTGCCTGCGGAGACGATTCCTCTAGCACAAAGTCTTCCGAAGAACCGGAATCTTCTGACTCTGCAGGTGAATACTCGAAACCTGTTACCGATGGTGCAACGGAAAGCGCCCAGAAGCTTTACAATTTTCTTTCCTTGAATTACGGCAAGAAAACGGTTTCCGGTTTTATGACCGGAGATGTCAGTTCCTCCAAGGTCAAAGACCTTCCTGACGTGGTTGCTTTTAAAGAGCGCACCGGCAAGTACCCGGCACTGGTGGGATTTGATTTTCTTTTTGCCACCGGTCTAAAGGCAAGCGACGCCTGGTACAAGGAATATACTCAGATGGCCTTGGATGCGGCAAAGGACCTGTGGAACCAGGGTGGCATTCCCGCGTTCACCTGGCACTGGAAGGACCCTAGTGATAAGATTGACGCTTTTTATACCCAATCTGGAAACTCCAAGGAATACACCGATTTTGATTTCACTCAAGGCTTTGCCGACCCTGCCTGTACGGCTAATTGCACCTGGAACAAGGAATCAGAAACCTACAAGCAACTGGTCAGTGACATTGACGAAATTGCCGATATGTTCCTAACCCTCCAGGAATCCGGTGTTGCCGCCATATTCCGCCCGCTTCACGAAGCCAGCGGCAAGTGGTTCTGGTGGGGCACCAAGGGTGGAGCCGCATTCCAGGCACTCTACAATTTGGTCTATGACGAGATGGTTGGAGTCAAGGGAGTCAAGAACCTCATCTGGGTGTGGAATCCGGAATATGCCAAGGACACCGACTGGAATCCAGGCGCAGGCAAGTACGATGTCATAAGCTTGGATATCTACGAGGCGTGGGACTATTCTTCCAAGTTCACTGCAGCTCACAGCGAATTGGCCGCAAACTACGGAACAGACAAGATGCTGGCCATTTCCGAAAACGGTCCTATTCCCGATATGTCTGTAATGGCTTCTGAAAAGAGCGTGTGGTCCTGGTGGATGCCCTGGTACCAAACTTGGAACGGCAACTTCCTGGACCAGACCGTGGACGCCGTATGGAAGGCGAATATGGACAGCCCCTGTACCATCAGCCTCGAAGACATGCCCGGCTGGGACAAGTACACTATGTCCAATACCCCTGTAGCAGATTGCGAAGCGGGTTACAAACTGGCCGAATTGGATACTGCAAGAAAAGTGGAAGAAGTGCTCCCCGACGACATCGCCACCAACGGATGGTTACAGGTTAAGTTCTCCGCAGGCAGCGGCGACACAGCCAAGGGAAACATCGTCATTTTGGAGGGCAGCGTCCCCGACCTGTCCTCCGCCAAGAAAATCACCATGAACGTGAACAACACCAACAAGTTGTCTGGCATCTGGTTCACGGTGGCATTCCTGACGGGAGCCCCCGACTGGGCCTGGGCTCAGCCCGACGGTTGCTGGATTGACGCCGGCAAGTCCATGCCTTGCGAAATAGATCTTTCCACCACCGCCAAAGACCAGAAGGTTCTAGAAGGGGACGACTACACCGCCTTTATGAGCAATATTTCCAAAGTGTACCTGGAAGTATTTGCCGAAGGTTTCAACGGAACGGTCTATTACGATGCCGTGACCGTTGACGGTGCAACCGTAATCAATAATTTTGACAGCCAGCAGAAAATAACCATAGAACAGGGCCAACTCGTAGAGGCCAAGGTTGTAGGAAACGGAAATTAACAAAAAAGAGAGGATTGGGATATGGACTTTAAGATCATCACAATGGCCTTCGGACTATTAGCGGCAACCTATGCAGGAGCCGCTAACGGCGACGGTTACAAGATGAGTGTTTGCTCCAGCGACAAGAGCAAGCTCTGTTACAACGGCAAAGAAATTTTCCTGAATGGTATGAATGTCGCCTGGTGGCATTTTGGTCAGGACGTGGGCAAGGATGCCAACGGAAAAATTCAGAAATTAGACGAGAATTCCGTTCGCAAGGACCTAAAGGATTTAAGGGATGCCGGAGGCAATTCTATCCGTTGGTGGCTATATACCAACAATTCTATGGATCCCACCTTTGATGCCACAACAAACTACGCTACGGGAATAGAAACCCAGACCATAGACAATGTTCAAATGGTGCTGGACATTGCCGAAGAATATGGAATCGTGGTGGACCTGTGCCTGCTTTCCTTTGATATGATGAAGGAATCCTATTCCGCCGATGTCTCCTGGGGGAGCCGGTTCAATTTCAAAGCCAATAGGCTTATCTTGGAAGATACCGTCGCAACCCGAGCTTTTATTGACAAGGCTGTTCTCCCTCTTGTCAAAAAATTCAAGGACCATCCGGCTCTGCTTTCCTGGGAAGTGATCAACGAACCCGAAGGAATGACCAGCACGGAAAATTTCGGAAATGGCTGGGGAACGACTCTTGTTGACATATCTTACATTCAGAGGGTCATCAACATGGTTGCCGACGCCATCCATACCGAAGCCCCCAGCAACCTAGTAAGTAATGGAAGTGCCCGATTCTCCATGACCAGCGACCAGTGCGGTACTAACTACTACACTGACACAAGACTGCTCGCTTCGGGAAACAACAAGTATTCCAAGGGAACTCTCGACTTCTATCAGGTCCATTACTACCCCGAATGGAACACTAACGACGCAAGTCCTTTCCATCATCCTTACAGCTATTTTCAGCTAGACAAGCCCATGGTGGTTGGAGAACTCCCGGGCGCAAGCTGGGACAACATCTCCTCCGGCGGAAACCTGTCTAGCGATCCTGCTGGCTCCAGGGCCATCACCATCGACAGCGCCTATACCTATGCGTTTAAGAATGGGTATTCTGGAGCCCTGGGTTGGACTCTGCATGAAGAGCAAAGCAACTCATTCTATGGCCCTGTTACCTGGAGCTTGGAAAATTCAGCATCCGCATTAACCAAGATTTACAATCTGGACTCTTCAAAGGTTAAACTGAAGGACTTTGCCTCGTCTGCTTCCGGACAGAACGGCTGGATGAAGGTGACCTACAGCAACACCGATGCAAAAGAAGGTGCTAACCTCACCTACAACTTTACGCAAAACCTATCGTCTGCGACGGCGATTACCTTTACGGTCAAGAATAACGCCACAAGTGACCTGCAGTACACGATGGCCCTAAAGACCAACGACAAGGATGCCCACCAAGCTTGGGGATGGTATAACGCCAATAGTTACTGCGACGTGAAGGCCGGGGCAACAGCCACCTGCACATTCCCCATAAATAAGTTTGCCTATTGGGAAGACGATTACTCTATCTCCTCTAACTTGGGTAACCTTTTCCAGGTTATCATCAAGCTTACCACAGACAAGTTCAGCGGTGAAGTGCTCATCGATAACGTGAAGGTCGACAATAGCATCGTAATCAATGATTTCGATACCGAGTTTGACACGTTCACGCCGGAGACAGCGACCATTACCAAGGTGGAGACCTATTTTGACGGGACTCCTTCACAAAAGCCCAGCTATGTGTATCACGCTCCTAGCCAGAGCTTGGGGGCAAGACTGACATTCCAAGGCAGCAGCCTCTCCTTCACGACGGCACGTTCCGGAAACGTTTCGCTGGACGTGTTCGACCTGCAGGGGAACCGTGTGGCTAGCCTCTACAAGGGTGCCCTCTCTGCCGGGACCCACCAGTTTAGTCTTTCGGGCATGGCCCGCGGGTCGTACCTGGTGCGGGCCAAGGGTGCCGGACTTTCTGCAACGAAGCGGATTGTCATCAAGTAAGGCCTGAATTTTTTCAAAAGGAATCCCTGCAACCAAAGTTGCGGGGATTTTTCTTTGGGTTGAAAATACCTCGGGTTTTTGCTATATTGGCCCAAACCTCGGAGAGATGCCAGAGTGGTCGATTGGGCCGGTCTCGAAAACCGGAGTCTGTCACAGGACCGAGGGTTCGAACCCCTCTCTCTCCTGAAAAAATAAAGGACCCCCTGCGGGTCCTTTATTTTTTCATGGGTAGATGTTCGAACCCTGGTCGAGGGTTCGATTGACTGCGCGTGAACGAAGTGAACTTGCGCAGTCAAGGATTTTGGCGAAGCCAAAACCCGGAGGGGCACGAAGGAATGAAATGACTGAGTGATCCCACCCCTCTTTTAACGACCGTTCGGCGTCCTCATTTGGTACTGTCCCTCCGGACACGCCTCACTTTCGCAACCGCCCCCAGTTAATACTGGGGGCTTGTTGCTCACGACGACCGTTCGGCGTCCTCCTATTCGTCCACCATCGTCATGCCGAGCCTGCGAGGCATCCAGGAACGAACCGCCCTAGATTCTTACCCAAAGGGCATAACTCAACTAAGGAAACAAGTTTCCAAGTTTCGTTTATCGGCTTCGCACTCAGGATGACGACGGGGTCTTAGGGGCGGAGCCCCTAGGAGAAGGGGTAGCGAATGATGTATGGAGATCCCCGCCTCCGCGGGGATGACATACAGCAGTAGCGAGGGGAGCGCCCTCCCCTTTACTATATTAATGTACACTATGAGCGAAAACTGCCTTTTCTGTAAAATCATCAAGGGAGAAATCCCTTCCAAGAAAATCTACGAAGACGACGACGTGTTCGCCTTCTACGACGTGGCACCCCAGGCCCCCGTCCACTTTCTGGTGGTCCCCAAGCGCCATATCGCCTCCCTCATGGACATGAAGCCCGAAGACGC
Source organism: Fibrobacter sp. (assembly GCA_017503015.1). Classification (NCBI taxonomy): domain Bacteria; kingdom Pseudomonadati; phylum Fibrobacterota; class Fibrobacteria; order Fibrobacterales; family Fibrobacteraceae; genus Fibrobacter; species Fibrobacter sp. Next base: position 39,746 of record JAFVTX010000011.1, read on the forward strand.
CGAACTGGTGGGCAAGCTGCTCTACCGCGGCCAGCAAATCGCCAAGGACCTGGGACTCGAAGAGTCCGGCGCCCGTTTCGTGTTCAACTGCAAGGAAGATGCGGGTCAGACCGTTTTCCACATCCACCTGCACGTGGTGGGCGGACAGAAGTTCGGCTGGCCTCCGTTCCCGGTTGTCTAGTTACTAGTTCTAAGTTCTGAGTTACTAGCCAAATCCTAGTAACTAGAAACTAGTAACTAATAACTCCATACCTGCTTTTCATGCAAAAAACAAAATCCATAGTCCTCCACCGTTACCCCTACAGCGATTCCAGCTGGATCGTGAAGGCCCTGACGGAGGAATGTGGGATCGTGTCCTTCATCGTGAAGGGCGGAAAGCGGAAGGAGTCGCCTTTCAGGGGCGCCCTGGACCCGCTCGCTCTTGCGGAGGTGGTGTTCAAGCACAACCCGAATGCCGAACTGCAATTCGTCAAGGAGGCCACGCTTCTCCGCTGGCACGAATCCATGCGGGGCGACCTGCTGCACCTGGCGCAGGCCCAGGTGATGGCGGAAATGATCCTGCGTTACGCCCCCCAGGGCGTGCCCCTGGACGAGGAATTCCAGCATCTGGAAGCATCGCTTGCGGAACTGGACAGCAAGGGCCTTGCCGACGGCGCTTTCGCCCGCTGGCTCCTTGCCACCTGCGAAATGTGGGGCTACCATCTGGAACTTGGCGCCTGCGGACGCTGCGAAAAGCCCCTGACGGAACCGGCGGCGGATTTTTCTCCGGAATCGGGGACGTTCCTGTGCAAGGACTGCCTGGGAGTCGCCTCCCCCCGCGCCAAGAAAGAAACCCTGGACGGATTCTGGGCACTCCACAGGAACTTGCCCTTTCAAGATTTCCAATATACCGAGAACGCCTTAATTTCCTATCTTAGGAACCACATCGGCTTCTTGAAGGAGATTCATTCCCTCCAATGGCTACAGGAGATTCGAAAACTATGCTCAACCCCAAAGACATAACCGAAAAGAAAGCCAAGGGTGAAAAAATTTCCATGGTCACCGCCTACGACTACGCCTTCGCCCAGATGGCGGAGGCCGCAGGCATCGACCAGATTCTGGTGGGCGACAGCCTCGCCAACACCATGCTGGGCTACAAGACCACCCGCGACGTGGGCATGACCGAAATGCTCATCTTCGTGGGAGCGGTGTGCCGGGGTGCCCCAAACACCCACGTGGTAGCCGACATGCCCTACATGAGCGACAAGGATCCCCAGACCGCCTACGACAATGCCCGCCGGTTTCTGGACCTGGGTGCTGCCAGCGTCAAGCTGGAAGGAACTCCCCAGGGTGTGCTGGAATTCCTCTGCGGTCACGACATTCCCGTGTGCGCCCACCTGGGACTGCTCCCCCAGACGGCGGAAAACTTCAAGCAGAAGGGAAAGACGGAAGAAGAGGCCCGCGCCATCGAACAGGCCGCCCGCTTTGTGGATAACCTGGGCTGTTTCGAGATGGTGCTGGAGCACATTCCCGAAGAACTGGGCACAAAAATCACCCGGGAGGTGAAGGCCGTGACTATCGGCATCGGCGGCGGGCGCTATACCGACGGCCAGGTGCTGGTGATGCACGACGCCCTGGGCATGCACCAGAAAAAGATTCCGCCCTTCGCCACCAAGTTCGTGAACATGTTCGACCTTGGCGTAGAAGGATTCAAGAAATACATCGACAGCGTGAAAAATCCCGCGCTATAATTCCAGCTGCAAGAAATTTTTCTCTTGTAGATAAACTTTTTTTGCGTCCGGCGAGACTCTCGACGGACGTTTTTTTGTTTTTCGACAGACGAATTTCCACGTTCCGAAAAAAAATTTTTCAAAAAAAATTCAAAAATTTTTCGCGACAAAAATCTCTTCGCGATGTCTCAAAATGAAAAATTTTTCAGACAACAAAACAAAAACACTCTTATCAAAAACTTTTATCAAAACTTTGATTATCATTAAGTTATGAAATCAAAAAACGACCTGTTTTCACAGACAAAGTAACAAACAGGGGTCGCACGCGTATAATGACAGATTTTTTCCTTGTCAATACCTTTTTGAAA
>JAFVTX010000012.1 GCA_017503015.1 Fibrobacter sp.
AAGTATTCTTAAACTGGGTACAAAAAACTAAGCCCCATATTAAAAGTGAAACGGGACTGCTACTTTTTGTTCCCACTATCAAATTGACAGTTTATTTAAGAATACCTTGCCGCATATTTATTAACTCCTTGTATAATACTAAATCTAATTATATTCCTTAGATTAGGCAAGTCTTTTTCTGTAAATTCATGCACAAAAAGCAGATTTTTCCATTTCCTTCTCGGTTAAGTAAGCTTTTTCTTCCATCCATTCCTCGTGTTGTTCCATCAGTAGCGAGCCGATGAGCCTCTCGCACGATTCTGGATTCGGGAAGACGCCTACGACTTTTGTCCTCTTCTTGATTTCCTTGTTCAGGCGTTCTACGCAGTTCGACGTCCTGATTCTTCGCCACCATCCCTCGTTGAAGTCGAAGTAGGTCATGGATTCCTCCGCGTTGCTTTCCAGCCAATCCGCGAAGGACTGGTGCTTCTTGGTCTCGGACCAGTATTGCACAGCACCGCGTAGCGCCATGCCATAATAGGGGTTCAAGTTTTCGGGGTCGATGGAGAGCGACTTCTCGAAAAGCTCCTTTCCCTTCGCGTACTTGCCCTGCTTGCAGTAGATGCCGCCCAGGTTGTTCAGCGCGAGCGCGTTGTCCGGGTGGTATTGCAAAATCTTGCTGAAATATCCGTCCGCAGCCTCGGTGTTTCCCTTGGCGCTCAATATGTTGCCCATCAGGAGCAAAGCCCACAAATTCTTGTCGTCAAGCAGCAGCGCGTCAAGACAGCTGTCTTGCGCCTTTTCCAGGTCGCCGCCTTCCATCGTCACCTGCGCGAGCAGACGGTGGTATTCGCTGTTGTATGGCCAGAGTCCGATGGCCTCGCGAAGCGCGAACCTTGCGCTGTTGAACTTGTGAGCGTTTGAATGTTCCACCGCCTTGTCGAACTGCTTCTGCGCCTTTTGCGCCTTGCGTTCGTCGATGGAAACCTTTATTTCATGGTCTGAAATGCGTTCAAGCTGGGGACGGCAGGAATCCTCGGCTTTGAAGAAGCCGAGGATGGAGTACTCCATCGCGTCCAGCGAATCCGCCTTGAAGGGCGGCTGGTGCATGTCGAAGATTCGTTCGAAATTCTGCATCTGTTCTCTCTTTTCGCCGTAAAAGATACAAAAATGGAGGCGCCTCACTTGACAGCTTCTGCAATTCGCAAGCAATCGCAGCCGTTCCCGCCGTTTCGCTTTTGTTCGCTGTGCAAAACGCTGCAAGCGTTCCGCAGCATTAAGCCGCTAAACTGTCCGCCAAAGGCGCCAAATGGGCGTACGCGAAGCTGCACGCCTGCGGGGGGGGGGGGGCTAAAGTTGCGAAATTTCACTTTTTTCAAAAGTGTCACGAATTGACAGAATAAATTTTTATTTTTTCCGCTGCTCAAGTCGGGACGGAAAAAATCCCCTTCGATATCTATATCGCCCTCAAGCTCATTTTCTTTTTTTCGTCGCGCAGTCGCGTGAGTTGAGTATGAGGTTTTTATATATCAATATCTCCACAATAACGGAGTGAGTCCTACTCATACTCCTACTGTTGATTATTCTCCTATTACTACTACTGATATAATAGGCTTGCAAGTTTTTGTCGCGACTTGAACCCGTTTGTTATGCCTGGGTTCAAGCGTTTGCAAATCGTTGCGACTTGCAAAAGTTCCCACAAAAAAAGGCCCGAACAGGGCCAAAGGACTGCTTATGCCTAAGCTAAAGGAACACGGGGAAATTACCCTTGTTGGTCTTCAGAACTTTCATCTTTTAGACGCAGACTGCGAAGCCCGTTGCGTACGATTAGAGCGCATTCCTCGGGAGTCAGCACAACCTCGCCCCGAAACTCCGCAGCGTGACGAGTCTTTATCGCCTCCCAAAGTTCAGGAGTGAAAAGCTCGTCGATTCCCATGCCGATTTCCAGTAGCTTCTGGCAAATGTCGTAGCTGGGAGTCGCCTTGCCTTTCTTCCAAGCGGTGACGCTTGAGGCGTTGAGTCCCAGTTCGTCGGCCAGGGTGCTGGCCGTCTTGTTTGTTCTGTCAAGGTATTTTTCAACGTTCATGCCATAAATTTAATCAAAAATTGCACAGTATTCAATAATTTTTAAAAAATTTTTAAAAAATCCCTTGATTTTTTGCTTAGAATTGAATAGATTTTGAATGTAAGGCAAAAGAAATTGAAAAGTATGCAAAAGAAAATAAACGGTACGCAAAAAATTTGGCAGGTCGGCATAACGGCACGGGCGAAGCAGGCCCTGGAGCAGCTGGCCAGCGAGAACAAGCGAAAGGGTTTCCCGGCGAGCCAGGGACTCATTGCCTCAACCTTGATACTTAGGGCTTTTGAACATGGCGAATCCATATTGGGCTAAGGTTTCGTTCAGTGACTTTATCAAGCACTTCCGAAAAATGACGGATGAACAGATTATCGCCGACGTGAGGGATTCGATGGATGCACTTGAGGATGTTGACGGGACTGGCGACAGTTTCGGGGCGTTCATGGTGAAATGTTCCAGCGAGAGAATCCAGCAGCGCAGCGAGGTCAACAGGGCGAACGCCCTGGCTGGACACGAAAAACACGGACATGAGATTAGGAAAGTACAGCCGCCGCGATTGCCGACGACCGAGGAACTTTACGACTTCTGCGCGGAAAAGCACCTCGACGACGCGCTGGGACGCGAATGGCTGGAGATTACGCTTTCCAGGGGAGGGAAAACCCGTGAGGGCATGACGATTATGAACTGGAAAGGGGCAGTCACGAACTACGTGGCGGCAAGGCTAAAAAACCTGTCGAAGGGACAACAAATGAACAACTACTAACAATAAAGGGAAACCAAAACCATGATGAACACATTAGCTACACAATCCAATCCGCAGCAGGTCAACGACGCCCTGCTGCTTGACTACCTCACCGCGACGACGCCGGGTCTCAACGACCACCAGGTCAAGCAGTTCCTCGCGGTTTCCATGGCGTTCGGGCTGAACCCGTGGAAGAAAGAAGTTTATGCCGTCACGTACAACAATCGCGACGGCGGAAAGACGATGAGCATCGTCACGGGGTACGAAGTGTACCTCAAGCGTGCCGAGATGAACCCCAACTACGACGGCTACGAGACCGAATGGCGCGGCGAGTTCGTCAGGGGCAAGTCCACCAAGAGTGGCAAGAACGGCAACTACAGCGTGGATGCACTGGTTCCCAAGGACGGGGACGTGAGCTGCATCTGCCGCGTTTTCCGCAAGGACAGGAAGGTTCCCGTAAAGTGCGAGGTATTTTTCAGCGAGTACGACCAGGGCAATTCCATGTGGCAAAGCAAGCCCAGGGTCATGCTTGAGAAGGTCGCGATTGCGCGTGCGTTCCGCCTCGCTTTCCCCGTGGAGTTCGGCGGGATGCCCTATGAGAGCGCGGAGCTTTCGCCGGAACAGGGACTCGACCCCGAAAAGGAAATCAAGATTGAGGAAGCGGTGGAAAGGGCGGAAGCCCCGAAGCCGGAACAGCAGCCGCAGGAACATACGGGCGACCGCAAGGCGAAATTCATCGAGGTGTGCAACAAGATGATTCCCGCCGCGATTAAGGACACGCTCAAGGCGTACAACTGTCGCAGCCTGGAAGAACTGGGCCTTGACCAGATTGACGGATTCTACCGCGAGGCGAAGCGCGTGGAAGCCGGAATGATGCAGGAGGTGGAGTTCTAATGGAGGCGACGATGGAAACCGAAGAAGTGATGGAAGAAAAGAACCCCAATGCGCTCGTCCTTATCGACGAGGGAAAACAGTTCGCGGTCAAGACGGACTGCATGGACCCGGAGGCGCTTTTCCTGGACAAGAAGAACTTTGTCCCGATGCTCAACCAAGTCAAGAAGATTGCGCGTGGGCTGATTGCCGATGTTCACACCGAGGAAGGGTTCAAGGCCCGCAAGGCGATGAACGCCAAGCTCGCGAAGCTCAAGACCGCCATCGAGGACAGGGGCGCACAGGTCGCCAAGGAACTCAAGGCGAAGCCCAAGCGCGTCGATGAAACGCGGCGGCTTGTGAAGGAAACGCTCGAAATGCTCCAGAAGGAGGTCATGGCGCCCATCAGGGAAATCGAGGCGAGACAGCAGGAAATCGTGGAGATTTCCAACATTCCCGCGACGGCCATCGGCTGCAATTCCGAAGGGTGCAGGCAGGTGCTTGAAGCCATCGAAGCACATGTTCACGACGCCAAGTACTGGGACGAAAGCTACCAGGAAGCGATGGACGCCATCAACGACGCGAGGCGCCAGGTCAACGGCATCCTCGCCAGCGCGGAGAAGCAGGAGGCGGAGAAAGCTGAACTGGAACGCTTGAGGGCGAGTCAGGCGGACTTTGAAAAGGCGGCGCGTGAAAAGGCGGAAGCCGAGAAACGCGAAACGGAAGAAAAACTGCGCAAGGCGCAAGAAGAAGCAGAAACGGCAAAACGCGAGGCGGAAGCGGCCAAGCGCGAAGCTGCGGAAGCACAGAAATTGACCAATGTCGATTTCGGGGAGGCTGATGCCAAGGCGACACGCGAGGCGATGCTTTTCCCGGACGACGAACGCCAATACCGACGCATGGCGAATCGGGAAGCACTCGAAGACCTGATGAACTACGGACTTGACGAAGCCGCCGCGAAGCAGCTCGTTACGGACATAGTGCACGGGAAAGTGCGCCATGTGCGGTTTGTTTACTAAGAAAACTCGCAGCTTTTTCTAACCCAAGCTGCGGCGCTGCTGGTGCGCGAATCGCCAGCGTTCTTTCTTTGACTAAAAACAGTTAAGAAAATCAACAACCAATAACCATAAAGGAAAAAACAAATGACATACGAAGCAAGAGGAAGGTTCGAGGAAACCTTCGCAAATGTACCGGGCGTAACCGTTTCGGAACTCAAGATTACCTGCGACGACCATGCACACGTTCTTCGCTGGATGGCAGCTGTCGTAAAGGAATGTACGGGCGTCGCACTTGAGGAACGGATAAAGTTCAGCGTCTATGAAAAGATTGACGACGAACGCGTGAACTCGAAGGAGTATTTCGTTTACGAGGGAGGCGAGAACGTCTCCTGGAACAAGGTGAAGATTTAGCCGACCGCTGCATGGTGCAGGCGGTGGCCTAGATGGATTGAATCGAAGATGGACAGACTTGAAAAGGAACTTGAACAGATAATCGTGATGGAAGATGCAGGGCTTAGCCTACGCTCGCTCTGTCGCATTTATAAGGAAACCGTGCTGGACGACGAGTCCATGAAGGACATTCCGCTTGAGGCGAAGCAGTTCGCCGTTGCGGAGAGCCTTACCAAAGGCTACTGCGGGATAGCACGGAAGTTCGGGTTTAATGATGAAAGGTTCATGTCTGGACTCATGTCAAACTTTATGCTGCCACTTGTGGCCGCGCTGCATTATATCGTCACCAGGAATGGTGAAAGGAGTACCGATGAAGATAATCGCTGATGAAGAATTTCTCGACCGTACCGAGGCTGGGAATTTTATCGGGATGGCGACATCCACTTTCGACAAGCTGTTGGCAAAAAGCCGTCACGGCAAGTTGGTCTATCCGCTGGAAGTTTACCAGCCGGGCGGACGCGGTACTCCGATGTGGTTCAGCAAATCCAGGTTGAAGGAATGGCTCAACAATGTCATTTCCAGCGGCGGCATCGCCGTGTGTGCGAGAAAGACGCACTTCACGATGGACGAATTTTAGGAAGATACCTCCTTGACGCACGAAGGCCCTGGCTTATGCCGGGGCCTTTTCTATTTTTGTTTCAAATGGAGAATGAAGCAATGGCTCAAAAGTTAAAAACAGTTCAAAAAGCATGGATTGAACATATTAAGGCAGGGAATCGGATAAAAGAACTGATTAAGGGAACGTCAAATATAATGGGCGATTACTCTGAGTTTCTTATAAGCAAACTGTATAAAGCGGAAAAAATGCCCAATTCGAATAAAAGTTTTGATTTGAAATGTGAAGATGGAACTCGGATTCAAGTGAAATCGAGACAAGTTTCTTCCGGGAAAACAGATAAATCGTTGAATATTTTTCGCTCTTGGGATTTTGATTTGCTTGTTGTTGTGTTGTTTTGGAATGATGGTTCGTTATATAAAGTTATTGAGATGAAAGCTGACGATGCAAAAGTTTTTAGAACGCCTAATAAACATCAAAATGGATTTATAATTCATACTTCAAAAGATTTTCTTGAATGTAGCGAGGCAAATGACAGAACCGCTGATATGAAAAAAATGATTGACGAAGAATAATTATTTGTAATTATGGTCGAGATTGAACATGCATTGAGGAACTACCTTGTGAACCCAAATGACTTGGATTTGGGCTTCGCGATGGCTGCTTTGGCTCGAAAGACAAAAGCGCATTATCGCGAACTGGGAGGCAACCTAAAGAAGGAAGCGGTCACGCTCGGCAAGACTTTCGCGATTGATTTGAAAATCGGTAAATGGCCCGATGTTCTTGACGGAAGGTTTGAAAACAACTTTAAAACAAAAACCGTTTCCTTCTTGAAGAAGATAAACGGTGATGTGCATAAGGCTGCGGAACTAATGCTCAAGCAGTGCCTTAAAACAGTTGAAAAGAATGCTGGTTTGAAAAAGCCTTAGAGGCGACTAAACAGGAAAAATACCAGTCCCCATGCGGCAATGACAGCAGCGCCGCCAACAACAATTAGAGACCCAAGAATGAGGCAGAAGGAACGGAACGTTTCGGGCTTCGATTTATGTTCTTGAAGCGGCACGAATAGCATTTCGTAAAGGCCGAGAATAAAGTTTTTCCATGCGTCGATAGTCTCTTTAATCATGTTTCAATAATAACAAAAAGAAAACCCGGAATAGATTTCATTGATGATAAAATCTACTCCGGGCAGATTGGAGGAAATTATTTCTTATTGAGAGCCTTTTCCAGGTCGTCTTGCAGCAAGTGACTGTAGGTGTCCAAGGTCTGACGCACATCTTCATGACGCATCAACTGCTGAACGATTTTCGGGCCAACGCCGGAACGGATAAGGTTGGAGGCGAAAGAGTGTCTCCACTTGTGGTTCGTCGCGTCGTCGCTCTTATATCCCGCTGCTTCCACTGCAATTCGCAGCGTTTCGTTGCACCTGTCCGCATGGTCGAAACGAGCTGTCGCGAACATGCCATCTTTCAGCTTGCCGTAGCGCTTGATTTCCGCCTTGAGGCGGTCGCTAATCGGAAGGAACGCCTCCTTGTCGCCCTTGCCGACGACGCGCATCTTTCCGTCCTCCTGGATGCATGACGGTCCAAATCGGCAAGCCTCCGCATGACGCAGGCCAGCGAAGGCCATGACTGACCAGAACAGTCTAAATTCCGGGTCGGGCGCGTTGTCGAGAATCCTTTCAATCTGTTCGGGAGTCCAGAACGCCTTGGCGCGTTTCGGAACCTTGGGGAACGCCACGTCGCGGAACGGGTTGTAGTCGCCCAGGTCGTAAATCTTAGCCGCCCACTGGCAGAACTGGCTTGTGCAGCGAACCATTTCGTGCTGGGACTTGGGAGCGTACCTTTCGGACAGCCACACCGCCCAGTTCGTCGCCTGCTCCGCGTCGAAGCGCATGAGCGTCTTGATGCCGTTTGCGTCAAGCCATTCCCTGAATGTCTTGAGTCGGTACTTGTAAGCGAGGTGGGTCTTGGAGTCGTCGCCCTTGGACGCCGCGACGGAATCCAGGAACTTCGGGAGCGCCTCGTCGAAGCCCCTGTCCTTCGGCATGAGCTTGCGGCGGATTTCCTCGGGCATGAACCTGGCCGCGTTCATCATGTTCAGCCATTCCTGTGCGTCGCTCTTGCGCTTGGTTTTAAGACTGATGTAGGAGAACTCGCCATCCTCCGCGATTCTCCCGTACCATGTAAGGTTGCCGCGGTACTTGTACCGCTGCGATATGCTGTAGCTTTTCATACAAACAAATCTACTAAAATTTGCCTAAAAGTCGGCTCACAAAAAGCTCACAAATGTCTCACATCATACCCGATTTTTGGCGGTTTCTCCCGTCTTTCGGGAAAAACCATTACAAGCGACGGAGAACCGCGACAGACAGTCCAAATCGCGCCGGAAGCCTTGATTTTACTGATGAAAAAGGCCCGGAGGCTTTTGCCTTCGGGCTTCCAATGGAGTACTTTCTGAAAATTTTTCGGGGCTGGGTTGATAGTCCGACGCTCTAACCAATTGAGCTAAAGTCCCAGTTCGCCCAAAATTAGTAAATATTTTCCGATAGTCCGGTCCCACTCGTAGTGGAACCCGCTGTAGGCGTTTATCACCGCCTTGTCCCAGTCGGCACTTTCTTCGTAATAAACGTGCAGGGCATCTTTCAGCCTGCGCAACATCTGGTGGGGAGCGTTGGCGTCATCCACCAAGAAGGCGTTGGCGCATCCCGAAGTTTCCGGGGCGTAGTCGTCCAGCATGGTGGCCACCCCGACGTTACGTCCGGTCAGGGGAAGCGTTCCTGTGGCGAGGGCCTTCAAGATGATGGAGGTGGATGGCTCCTTCAGGTTTGCCGCGAACAAGATGTCGGAACCGGCCAGCACGTCGCGCAGGGCGCTGGCACTCTTGGTCTCGATGGGCCGAACCGCCATGATTCCCGGATACTGTTTGGAAACATCCTGGTAGTAGTTCCATTCTGGATCGTCTGGAGCGATGCCCACCACGATAAAGATGTCCTGCTTGGCAATATCCGAAAGGATAGTGGCCAGGGTTTCCGAAGTGTTGCCTGCTTCGGGATCCAGGTGGGCGTAGAGGATTGGTTTGTTCCCGACCTCGCACCCCAGTATTCCCTCCAGTTTGGCACGGGCTTTCTTCTTTGCCTGCTTGATGGGCAACTTGTCCTTGCTGTTGAAGTCCCAGACTTGGTAGCTGACACCGAACTGCACGCCAATCAGTTTGTCCTGGTTGTGAATCAAGAATCCGCTGAGACCGCCGGGCAAGTTGGTGTTGATCATGGCGTCGCGATAGCCCGGAGAGGGGAATAGCACCTTGTGGGCATAGCAGATGCCGGCCTTCAAAAGGCTTACCTTACCCCAGAATTCGTAGCCGTCCATATTGAAATCTTGCCTGGGTAGCCCAATATTTTCGATTTCGCTAGAGGAAACGTGGAAGTCGTAGGTAATGTTGTGGACCGTAAAGAAGAAGGGAACCTGGCCAAAGGCTTCTTGGTAAACGGTATGGATAAGGGCTCCGGCCAGGGCACCGCCCCATTCGTGGCCGAGAATCGCCTGGCACTTGAAACCAGTTTCCTGGGCGTAGTCCAGGGCGGCAGAAGCCAGGAAGGCGAACCGCAGGTGGTTGTCGCCGTAGGGAAGGTCGCCGGGAGGGCCGTAAATATCGGGCCTGCCGAAGTATTCTTCGTTGTAGATGTAGGTGTGGAAGGGGTCCCCCGGAGATTTCCAGATTTCGTAGGGCTTGCCGTGGAGCTTTTCAGTGCCGCTGAAAACGCAACTGTAACCTTCCAGATCCTGCAACAGGGGCTTGTAGAAAGGGGAGCAAGTCAGGGCGTTGGCTCCGGCCCTTGCAAAGGCGTAGGTCATCCGGTTTACAGCGGTGGCCAGGGGACTCAGCGTCCGCCAATTTCCGGCTTCTGGACTGACCACCAGGATTTCCATTGATTTTGCCCCTTTTTTAATAAAATTTTACTATTTGTAATAGTAATAGGCCAAATTTATTTAATTAAATTATAATTTGAAAGTCCTAAATCCAAATTTTTCGGATAAAAGGTTTCTTTTTGAACTTAATCTTCGAGGATTTAATAAAATGAAGAAATTGTTAATCGCTGCATTGGCTGCCTCCGTGGCATTTACCATGGTTGGTTGCAAGGGCACCAACGAAAAGCGCGGTGACGAACACCTCAAGGAAGGCCGTTTCCGCAATGCCATCAACTCCTACCTGGAAGCCAAGAAAAAGGGCAGCATGTCCAGCGAGTTCTACGATAACTTCACCCTGGCCTTGGTCCGTGCTGCCGAAATCGAAGCCAAGAAGGACCTGAACAGCGACCTCATCAACGGCTACTTCGAAAAGGCCTCCGTGAACATGCCCGAAGTCAAGGAAGACGTGGTGGTAGAAGAATATGTGACTACCCTCGCCAATGTGGGTAAGCAGCAGGCCGCTCAGGAAGGCGTGGATTACAATACCGTCATCAACGCTTTCGCCAAGATTGATACCGCCCTCGCTACCGCCAAGGCCCGTAACGTGGCCGAAGGTGCCGTGAAGGCTATCCGCACCGAAGCGGAAAACGCCTATGTGGCCAAGAACCTCCCCATGGCAAAGGATGAATCGGACCCGGTGGTTCGTGAATACCAGATCATGAAGATTGCCGAAATGGCTCCCGAAAACTCCGAAGTGAAGGCCGTGCTGAACAAGAGCCGTATCGGCACCCGTGGTTACTTCCTCATCTTCGGTGAACAGATCGGTGAACCGGTGAACCGCCGTATCGACAAGTGGGGCTATGTCATGGCGTTCCCCACCATCAAGATTGCTCCGGGTTCTCTCTCTGGCGAACTCCAGTTCTGGGCCTCTACCGGCAACAACACCGAACTTGACCCCTCCAAGATCAAGCTGGTCTCTACCGACGGCAAGGAAGTGATTGCCAAGGCTACCGGTGGCTGGTGCGAAGCCGAAGTCCTGGTTGGCAAGAAGGGTGACGAAAAGATTGAAAAGAAGCAGCAGAAGATCAAGGCTGGCGAAAAGGGCAAGCTCATGAACGAGTTCCAGTGCTCCTTGAACGTGAGCTTCAGCTTCGGCAAGGACTTCGTGCCTGACTACGTGGAATACAAGGACGAATTCGGCATCGGCCGCAAGTTCCTCGGTCAGTAGGATTTTAGAGACTAGGATATAGGGGCTAGAGACTAGTGTAGAATCTAGAGACTATGAACTAGATAATTGAGTCAGTAGAGGCGGGAGTGATCCCGCCTCTCTGTGTTTGTTGATGTGCTTTCGTGGCAAAAAAAAAGAGCCGGGCTGCGCCCGGCTGCATCCTAAAACTCTAGATCCTAAATCCTATTCCCTGATCCCTAAAATTCCACCTTGCCGCTGATGCCCAGGGCGAAGTCGGTGTCGAAGTTGTCACTGAAATTGTAGCCGAACCAGAACACGATTTCGCTACCCATGGTGGGGTACAGGTAGTTGTTCATGCCCAGGAAGGTGTAGTCGTCACCGTGGACTTCTCTATCCGGGTCGTGGTATTCGTAAGACACGCCCATGGTAAATTTCTTGTGGAGATTGAAACTGGGCTCCACGGCAAACATGTACTGGTCGTCGGTAAACAGCTGGGGCTCGGCCTTGTAATCCTTGTCCGTGATGGTATAGAAGTAGGTGAATCCCAGATTGAAGAAGTAGAAGTTGAAGCTGGGTTCCAAAAGGAAGGAGTGTACTCCCTTGCCCTTGTAGGGGTGGAGTCCCCATACGGCGTAGATACCATAGTTCAGGTTTTCATAGCTCTTGGAGTAATCCACTTCGGTACCTAGCACATAGGTATGGGTACGGTTGATATGCTGTCCGAACATCCAGTCCAGGCTGGGGGTGAGCACCAGGTGCTCGTTGGCTCGGTTCAGCAGGGGGAACGCGTAGGTGGCGAACAGAGCCATGGTATGGTCCGTGTCTTCGGACGCTCCGAAATAGACCTTGCCCTTGCCGTACTTGTCGTTGCCGAATTCGGCGCCTACACCCCTCATTCCTTCTTCGCGGGTGATGACCGCATAGCGGGCAGGGTCGCGCCAGTAGTAGTAGTTGAATGCGCCTGCACTGTAGGTCAGGTCACCGAACACCAGGGCTACGGCATGGGTTACATCCCAGCGGAGCTCCACTCCATCGAAGTTGAATTCCGTAAAGCGTCCACCGTCACCCATGGCGGTAGTCCTTGCCATGTAGTGCCTGCGGGTCTCAGAGGCGTCCTTGTTGCCCGTGCTGTCGGTAACATAGGTGCTGTGGGTGTTGGTCTTTACCGTGACGGAGACTTTTTCGTCGATGTGGGCGGTGGCCGCAAGGTCTATATCCTGGTTCGCCGCGTTGGTGGGGTCAAAATCGCTGTCAAAATAGGTGGCATAGTCCGCATTGACGGAGCCGTGAAGTTCCACTTCGGCGGCGAGGGCAAAAGATGCTCCCATCAGGGCCATGGGTAAAAACAGTTTACGCATAAAATCCTTTCAAAAAAGTACAGGCGTAAAATAGAAATATTTTGCCAGGGAAAGTAGTGTTTTTGCCAAAAGCGACCCCTCCTTTTTGTATTTTTGACCCGATGAGAAACCGATTTCTTTTTTTATTGTCTTTTTTGTGCTTGCTTGCCTCCGCTGCATATGCCCTGACTGCCGACCAGGTCATGAAAAAATCCCAGGACTGGTTCAAGTCGGGCAAGGCCTGGAGTCTTGATTTCAAGCTGCAGCTGTTCTACGCGGATTCTCCGGATATCGTAAGCCAGCAGGGTAAGCTCGTAGTGGCTGAAGGGGACAAGTTCAAGCTGGAACTGGCGGGCATCAAGTTCTACAGCGACGGCGAAAGCATGTGGCAGCACAACGTGGAGCAGAAGCAGGTTTTAATCAAGTTGGTGGAAGACCTGTCCTCTTCGCTGCACCCTTCGGAGCTGTTGTTCAAGTACCTGAACTGCAAGGCCTTGAGCGTTTCGGAAGGTGTGTTTGCCAACCAGAAGCTCTGGGTGCTCAAGCTGGACCCTTCTAAGTACAAGGGGCAGTTCACCCAGATGGAGGTCTGGCTCTCTCAAAAGGACTTTTCTCCGGTGCGGCTCTTTACGGTGGACCCGTCGGGCAATTCTAGCTGGTATAACATCGTGAACCTGAAGGTCATGAAAAACGTGTCCGTTGAGGACTTTCGGTACAAGGCCCTCCCTGGGGTAGATGAAATCGACATGCGGTAGGGTGCGCTGTAGCTATGTTCTTTTTGAATAGAAAAATGGCCGGAAAATTTGTGGCGGGAGTGGCTCTGCTCCTGTGCGGGACGGGTGTTGCCTTTGCCGAAGGGGAGACCCTCTTTAGCAACTGGGCGGTGGGTGTTGCTCCTGGGCCGACGGCCGGGCAGCTCTGGGTGTATTCCCGCGGTGAAGTAAACCAGGGAGTCGCCCTCTTGAACCTGAACCTGAATGCCTCCGGCAAGATTACGGCAGGCAAGTCCCAGGTGGAACCTGTGGACAATGAGTTTTCCGCCGTGCATTACCAGACCTATGCGGACAAGCTTGCGGAACGCAGGCGCTTCCCGATGGAAGTGGCTGGCAACTTGGGAGTGGTACTCCCCATGTTCGGACTGGACGAAGAGGACCATTTTACGGAACCCCGAGGGTTTTTCTCCTTGAAAGAGTCCGGTTCTGTTCCGACTCCGATAGACGTACCCTCTTCGGCGGAGTCCGTCGAAAGCCCTATGGACTACGCCGTCAGCGGCTTTGCCTATAGCGAAAAGGCCAAGACCTTGTACGCGGCCCGAGGCCGCCTGGGCATTGTGGAATACGAAATTTCCAAGGGCGCGGGAAATCCGCAAATTGCCGAAAAAATTCTGAGCAAGAAAAGCCACCAGTGGGAAAAGTTGCCTTCGGCAGGATCGGTGGATTTTTCCAAGTACTTGGATGTATTTGATCTGGAATTGAATTCTGAAACGGGGGAGCTGTGGATTGCCACTTCTGAAGGATTGTGGATGCAATCTGCCTCAGGCTCTATTGCAAGCGCTTCCAAGGCTCTTGAAAAAGAGCGTGTCACCGGCGTGTGGATTGGCGGCAAGCCCTTGCAGGCCATCGTGGAAACGTCTGCCTTGAACAAGGGTGTATCTACCGGAGGGCTTTGGCGGAAGGTGCTGGGAGCAAAGGACGATTTCAAGAAGGTGGCTTTCTTGGATTCTGCCGGCACCGCCCAGAAAAAAGACGTTTACGACAATGCGGACTACACCGTAACGGGTGTCGCCTTTATGGGTGACAAGGCCTATGTGGGCGTGTGGGTGGCGGGAGGCTCTGTCAGCGGCTACCTGCTTTTAGATTCCAAGGGAGTACGCGCCCACGGACAGGGCACGGAGTCGACGGACCCTTGGCTTCATGGATTTGAGACCGGGGTGACGGATCGCGATGCCATCATTACCTCTATTACCGAATTTCCTTTGAACGCAAAGACCATGGGCCTCGCCGTTGCTACAGACGGCAACGGGATTTCGGTTTCTGCCGATTCGGGCAAGACCTGGACGCCGGTACTCAACCGTGCGAAGCTAGGCGGTAACCTGGGCTCTGTGCGAATGGTCCCCTCCGTTATTACGGCAGGCGGTGAATCCCTGGTGTCTTACAAGGTGGGCAAGGATTCCAAGATAACCATCGAAGTCTTCAGCTACGACATGCGCAGGGTCCGTAAGATTGTGAGCGGGGCTCCACGCTCCGCAGATGAATCTCGCAGTACCAATGCCAAGAAAGATTTCTGGGACGGCATGGACGATGCGGGCAGACCTTGCACTATGGGCATCTATTATGTGCGGGTCAAGGACAACCACGGTCACGTGGGTTGGGGTAAGGTCATGAGTCTGGGGGGCGGCCGATGATGAAAATTTCGGAATTCGGAATTCGGGATTCGGAATTGTTGGCGATAGTCTGCCTCGTTCTGATTTTCTCGACCATGGCCGCTGCAGGTGTAGTCGAAAAGAAAGCCGCCTTGGGCGGCTTTGATGGATTCGTGGAACGTATGGGCGCAGGTACCCGGGAGCTGGGCCGCGGAAATACCGGTTCTGCGGATACTTCTGCCATGCCCGGCGCCTATTGGAACCCGGCTATCCTAGGTTTTAGGCAGAACCTGAGCTATACGCTGAACGGCGAAAAGCGTGATCTGGACCGCACCGGCGGTTCTCTTGGAATTGAGTCTTCAGTAGGCAAGCGTATGGGAATCGGTTTTGCCATGCTTTACCGTGGCGACATGGATTTCAAGGTTATCGACGATGACGACCAGACTCTCGGTACGGCAACGCCGTTCTTTTCCATGATGTACCTTGGTTTTTCGTACAGGGCCACCCGCAGGGACGCTTTCGGTATCTCCCTTTCCATGAGTTACGACAACATGGACATTGCCGAATACTATGAAGACGAAAACATCGACCTGAACGACGGCTATACCAGCCCCGTTTCGCTGAACCTCGGCTGGCTTAGACAGTGGAACGAAAAGTGGTCCACTTCGGTGGTCATTCGGAACTTGAGCTTCAGCAAGAACCTGTCCTCTCGCTGGACCAAGACGGTGAGCTCCGACAATTCCGTGCCCTCTACCGAAGGGGTGCGCCCGAAGGTCTTGCAGATTGGGGCGGGTTACCGCTCCAAGGTGATGGGCAAGCCCGTTTACGCCTGGATGGAAGCCCTGGATTACCAGCTGGCAGATACGCTTTTGGTCTTTGACACCCATTGGCACTTGTGGACCGCCCGTGTGGGCTTTGAATGCGAAATCATTACGGACGGGACTATCCGCACGGGTATGGACGACCGGAATTTCATGGTGGGCCTTGGTTACAAGTTCCGCATTCCCATCGCCAAAAAGAAATACCTGTTTGACGTGAACTACGCCCTGACTTACGAATCGGAGGCGGACCTCTGGAATCCCCTGAGTTTTGGCTTGCGAGGCTACATCCCGTGATTTCGGAACTTTGGATAGAGAACGTCCGGAGTCTTGTTTCCAGGGAACTGATGTTTTCTCCCGGAATCAACGTGGTGGGCGGCCCTAACGGCTGCGGAAAGACCACGGTTCTGGAATCTGTCCATCTGCTTTCCCAGGGTTTTTCTTTTCGGGCACGTGACCTGAAGGAGATGATATCCTGGAACGCGGACGAGTTTATTCTTCGAGGAAATTTCGAGGATGCCGGCCGCTCGACTGCCCGCGGAATTCGCATGGGACGAAGAACCTGTGAGGTTCGTGAAAACGGGGAATCCCTCAAGTCGGTGGCGGCTCTTTTCGGGAACTTACCCGCCGTGGTGATGCAGCCTTCGGATATTGAGCTTTTACGCGGAGCTCCGGATGTGCGCAGGCGCTGGCTGGACGAAATCCTTTGTTTTAGGTCGGCGGCAAACGCTACGACCTTGCGGAACTACCGGCGGATTTTGCAGCAGCGGAACCAGTGGCTTAGGCAGTTCAAGCGGGAAGGTTCAGCCACCGGCGGCGAAGAACTGTTCCTGGTGCTTACGGACCAGCTGGCCGACCTGGGTGCAAAACTCTGGGCCGCCCGTATAGAACTTTCAAAAGAGATTTCGCCGATTATTACGGGCTATTACCGCAAGCTTTCCAACGGCATTGACGAAATTACCTGCGCTTACAAGAGTTCCATTCTCAAGGAGCTGGACGCCTTGGACGGTGCGGAATTTCTGGACGATTTCGGGCTTGACCAGGCGGCTTCTTCGACCAACGGGAGCGCGGATTGCCTTGCGTCGGACTCTGGAGAACTGAGCGACGGCTCCGTAGATGAAAACGCCCTGCGTGAGGCTTACCGCCGTAAGCTTTCGGGCCTGGAATACGCCGAAAAAATCCAGGGGATTACGCTGTCGGGCCCTCATAAAGATGACCTTGGCGTACGCATCGGTGATGTGGAGATGCGTTCTTCGGGCTCCCAGGGACAGTGCCGCTGTGCGGCTATTGCCATGCGTTTTGCCGCCGTAGATGTGGCCAGCCGTTACCTGAACAAGCCAATCCTTTTGCTGGACGATGTGTTTGCGGAACTGGACGTGAACCGACGCGATGCCGTAGCCGCCCTGATTCGACAAAAGCAGTGCCAGGTGATTATCGCCACTCCCGAACCCGAAGAGCTGCCGTTCAAGGCGGACAACGAAATAAAACTTCGTCAAGCGTAGCTTGCCTCGCACCCTAAAAAAACGAAGACCGCCAGAGCGGTCTTCGTTTCGATTTCTCTTAGATCCTTCGACGCCGAGGCTATGCCTCGTTGCTCAGGATGACACTTCGTGTCACTTCTTCAGCAAATCGCGGATTTCGGTAAGGAGTTTTTCTTCGACAGACGGCTCTGGCGGTGCAGGCGGTTCGGCCGGTTTTTCTTCTTCCTTCTTGCGCATGTTCTGCACGAATCCCAGGAACTTCTTCATGACGATGAACACCACGATGGCAACGATCAGGAAGTCCACGATGTTGCCGATGAAGGCTCCGTAGGGAATCTGGGCTCCGGCGGCGGTTGTGTAGGTGAGGGCCTTGAGGCCTTCGCCGGCACCTTCTGCACCGAGGCTTGCCACGATGGCGTTCACGCAGGGCATGACGATGTCGTTCACGAAGCTGGTGACAATTTTGCCGAATGCACCGCCGATGATAACACCGATGGCCATGTCGACGATGTTGCCCTTGAGGGCGAAAGCCTTGAATTCTTCAAGGAGGGATGTTGCTTTTCCTTTGATACCCATAACGGTTCCTTTTGGTTGATGTTTTGATAAAAAATAGTATTGTGGCGCCCTTTGGCAAGATGAATTTCTAGATTTTGTGACCTATGTCATGGCTGTTGCTGGCACTTTCCTCCGCTTTTTTCCTGGGTTTTTACGACCTGGCCAAGAAAAAGTCCGTCCAGGGGAATGCGGTGCGTCCCGTGCTGTTCCTTTGCAGCGCATGCTATGCCCTGTTTATGCTGCCTATCCTGGTTTCGGGGCATACCGAAACCCTGGCGCTCCGCGAACATGTTTTCTTGATGGGCAAGGCCTTAATCGTTGGCGGCAGCTGGCTTTTGACCTACAACGCCATCGCCCACATGCCCCTCAGCATTTCGGCCACCATCCGCGCCCTGGCCCCCCTTTTTACCATCGGCATCGCGGTGAGCTTCATGGGGGAGCGGCCTTTCCCCCTGCAGTGGGCGGGCATTGGCCTGTGTGTGGTTTCTTACATAGGCCTGAGCCTCGCGGGCCGCAAGGAGATGGGGCATTTCTTCAGCAGCCCGTGGGTCATTTCCATGGTGCTCGGCACTATCCTTGCAGCCTGCAGCGGGGTCTACGACAAACTGATATTGCAGCGGATGGATTTCGACCCTCTGACGGTGCAGGTCTGGTTCAGCCTGTACATGGCCCTATGGCAGTTTATCATCTGTGCAGTGACCTGGTACCCGACCCGAAAAAAGACCACGCCATTCCAGTTCCGCTGGAGTTTTCTCCTGGTGGCCCTGCTCCTGATTGTGGCGGACCGCTGCTACTTCTTGGCGGTAAGCGACAAGGACGCCCTGATTTCGGTGATTACCGTTTTCCGCCGTTCCAGCGTGTTCATCAGCTTTGTGGCGGGGATTGTTATCTTTAAGGAGCGCAAGAGCAAACTGAAATTCCTTGCGCTGCTGGGAATTGTGGCGGGGCTCTGTCTGATTTCTCTTGGAAAGGGCTAGCTTGCAGGGCTCGGGTTGAAAGGTTATGGCAGATAAGCGCATCGGCATCACGGGAACCATTGGTTCCGGAAAGTCCACGGTGGGGGAGTGCCTCCGCCGGCAGGGGCTCCCCGTGCTGGACGCTGATGCCTGCGTGCATGAACTTTACCGGGATTGCGAAGCCCTGCGCAAGGAACTGGCGGAGGCCTTTGGCCCGGAATGCCTGACTGCCGATGGCGTGAACCGCAAATTTTTTGCGGACCTTATTTTCAAGGACGATGCCGCCCGTGAAAAACTGGAGGCTCTGGTTTATCCCTACCTGACGGACGCGGTGCAGGAGTTTTTCGCGTCGCACTCTGTCCCAGCGTTTCTGGAGGCGGCCCTCTTGCACCGCATACCCCAGGTGGTAAAGCTTCTGGACCAGGTGTGGCTGGTGGATGCTCCTGCAAAGGTTCGACTGGAGCGGTTGGTGTCCCGGGGCCTTGCCCGTGGAGATGCGGAACGCCGTATTGAAACCCAGGGCGACATCGTCGCCTTTGCCGCCGTTTGGCAGGCACAGGGGATTACCGTTACAAGAATTGAGAACGGTGGCTCCTTGGAACAACTGGAAGAACTTGTACATCAACTCAGCCTTTCCTAAATCGTCATTCCGGCCTTGAGCCGGAATCTGGTGCCTCAGCTAACGGATCCTCGACCAAGTCGAGGATGACGAGTGCAAAAAGTCGAGGATGACAAGCGAAAAAAAATACCCTCGGCTAAGCCGAGGGCAAATTTTTCTTGAACGGACTTCGATTAGAAGTTGATGCCGAACTTGCCGGTGAGCCAAATGGGCATTTCTTCACCGTAGTAGTCGTCACCGATGCCGAACTTGGCGCTCAGGTCAACATAGAACATCGGGTTGATGGCGATGTTCACGCCAACATACGGAGCGAGACCGAGGTCGCCGCTTTCGTCAGAACCCGGAATTTCGTCACCATCGTGGGTGTTTTCGCCGAGCTTCATGTCAATGTCGAGTCCGACGTACGGAGTGAACATCTGGTTGATGGCGAAGTCGCCTTCAAGACCGATATGCAGGTTGTACGGAGGAGAAACTTCGTCGTCGCCTTCGGTACGGATGGCGAGGCCGGCTTCAGAACCGAAGTTCACCATACCGAAGTTCTGGGAGAACTGGACACCGAAGTAGAGGCCGAGACCGTCCGGGCTCACTTCTTCGTCACCGACGGGCAGGTCCACGTCAACGAAGGCGTTCATGATGGGCATGAACTGGTAGCGAACCATCAGAGGAATGTTGTTCAGACCATCGGCCTTCGCATCTTCGCCATCCCAATGGGTGAAAACGGTGTAGGGGAGCTTGACACCCAGTTCCAAGTTCGGGATGACCGTGTAGCGGGCACCAACGAAGAGTCCGAGTGCGTTCCACTTGTCCTGCATCCTGTCGGTGACGCCGACTTCAGCCTGGCCCTTGTGGTTTTCGAGTACCGGGAAGTAGTTCCAGGTAGCGAAGGAAGCTGTGGCCACCAAGGCGGTAGCGAGAGCGATTTTCTTGAACATGTATGTTCTCCTTGTTTGTGTTTTGACGGGGTAAAGGTAGTAATTTATTTACATTGAGGCAAGGCTGGGCGGGCCCTATACGGTGATAAAGTGCACAAAAGGTTGATAAAGTGTGATTTTTAACACTTCTCGCACTAGAGTCTGTTCCGGGCCTGTCCGCGCTGGGCGGAGCCGAAGTGCTTCTGGATAGTGGGACGCCAACCGGTAATTACTATATTCCACCCCTGAATTTAAGAGGTTTTTATGAGATGCTTGGTGACCGGCGGTGCCGGATTCTTGGGTAGCCACCTCTGCGAGAGGCTCTTGAACGACGGACACGAGGTCCTGTGCCTGGACAATTATTTCACCGGGCGTCTTCAGAACATCGCGCACCTGCGGGACAACCGTAATTTTGAACTTATCCGCCACGACGTCACCGAGCCTATCCTTCTGGAAGTGGACCGGATTTTCAACCTGGCCTGCCCCGCAAGCCCGGTCCATTACCAGTTCAACCCGGTAAAGACCATCAAGACCAGCGTCATGGGCGCTATCAACATGCTTGGGCTTGCCAAGCGGGTTCATGCCCGCATATTGCAGGCCAGCACCAGCGAGGTCTACGGCGACCCGGCGGTACATCCGCAAAAAGAGAATTACTGGGGAAACGTGAACCCCATCGGTATCCGCAGCTGCTACGACGAGGGCAAGCGCGTGGCGGAGACCCTCTTTATGGACTACCATCGCCAGAATAAGGTAGATATCCGCATCGTGCGCATTTTCAATACTTACGGCCCACGTATGCTCATGAACGACGGCCGCGTGGTGTCTAACTTCATTGTGCAGGCATTGAAGGGCGAAGACCTGACCATCTACGGCGACGGCAGCCAGACCCGCAGCTTCTGCTATGTGGATGATCTTATCGAGGCCTTTGCCCGCATGATGGATCAGGGCGAAATTATTGGTCCGGTGAACATCGGAAATCCCGGCGAGTTTACTATGCTGGAACTGGCTCATGCCGTACTGGAGCAGACGGGTTCCAAGAGCAAAATTGTGTACCAACCCTTGCCTGGCGACGACCCCAAGATGCGCCGCCCGGACATTGGCCTTGCAAAAAAGGCCCTGGGCTGGGAGCCCAAGGTGAATCTGTTCGACGGCCTCCAGAAGACCATCGAGTATTTCAAGACGATTGTTTAGTTATTTCACCGCGACTTTGTGAGTCTCGGTAACGCCTTGTCCCTGGATTCGCACCAGGTAGATTCCCGGTTGTGTGCCTACGGACAAGCTAACGCTGCCATTGGCGTTCCCGTTCCAGAGGGTGCGGACGGTGCGGCCTTGCAGGTCCAGCAGTTCCACTTTGGACTGACCCTTGAGGTTTACGCTGACGGTGTTGTTTGCGAAGAGGAAACTGGAAGTGCTTGCGGCTGGGCGGGAGAGCGCGGCTGGACCGG
Source organism: Fibrobacter sp. (assembly GCA_017503015.1). NCBI lineage: Bacteria > Pseudomonadati > Fibrobacterota > Fibrobacteria > Fibrobacterales > Fibrobacteraceae > Fibrobacter > Fibrobacter sp. The sequence goes on from JAFVTX010000012.1 coordinate 21,257, forward strand.
GAGAATCTCCCCTGATGGGAGTCCATTCCGGATTCAGTTCGCGGAGTTTGTTCCTGAGCCAGGTGCCCGACGGAGTAAGGTCGCTTTCGGACCAGTTTCCGCTGGTGCTGGCGCTCGTTTGCAGAGCGGCGGATGTTTCTGCGGTGTTTGAAAGGCTCCATGCGGCCCAACTGAGTTTAGCTTCGTCAATCCATTGCCAGAATTGATTTATACTGTTGTAGTTTAGGGAACCATTTCCATCGGCATTGGTGAGGCCACATTCAGAAATGAAGATTGGTATCGTGTTTAACGCTGATTTCGCAATGGGCAAGAGTCTGTTTAAATGATCATCAGTGGATGCGTAAAAATGGAATGCGTAGGCGACGTTTACGGCATTCGAGCCAGTCAGTGGGCTATTTGCAACCTCGCTGAGATTGCCCGAATAGGCCGGGGTTCCCGCAATAATAAGGTTGTCTGGGTCGATTGCTCTGATTTTTGGAATAATAAACTCCAGGTAGGGCTTGATTGGATTCCAATCGCTTGGGCCTGTCCAGGTGTCTGTTCCAGGTTCGTTGTAGACTTCATAAATTACATTAGGATATTGTCCGTATTTCGTGGCCATGTATTCAAAGAATTCCGCGGCTTTATTCCAGCGCTGGCCGTCTCCATTGTCATTTGCCCAATGTGTGTGCAAATCAATAATGACGTAAATTCCCTTAGCGATTGCGGCATCAATAACAGCCTCGGCCTGTAGTATTGTGCCGGATGGATCGGAAATGTATCCATTCTTATCAAGTTTCTGATTCCATGCGTTGGTTTCAAAGGCCATTGCCGCACGGACGAGGTTTACGTGCCAGTCTTCTGCTAACCAGTTTACGACACTTGCGTTATAGAAGGGGAATGCCGTGTGAGAATGGCTCCAGTAATAGCTCATTCCCCTGAGTTGGGCGGGCTGCCCGTTGGCGCCCACCACCTGGGTTCCCTGGACGGACAAAGCGCCGATGTCGTCAATGGGTGCGGCCTCGGATAGGCCAAATGCAAGCCCCAAAACCGCGACAATCTTCGTGGTGATTTTCATAAAACACTCCTTTCTCATCTCTCCTTGAAAAATAATTAAAAATCGGCCAAAGCGAAAAATTGACCGATTTTTGTGAGAAATATTTACGGCTGTGTGGCAATTTTACGGCTGAATATTGATCATGGGAATCATCTTATCATTTCCGTTGACCTGGGGGAGCTTGCCGTCCCATTTTTCAATCCACTTGAGCATCAGGTATTCCTTGCCGTTCTGTTTCTTGAGGGCTTCCATCTGGAGGGCGATGACGGCTGAGTCCGCCTTGGCCTTGGCCACCCGTTGCTCGTTTTGGTAGTCCATCTTAATCTTGATGTTCTTTTCCTTGAGAGCCTCTTGCTCTTGTACCTGCTTGGCCTCAATGGCCTCGTTGAAGGCTCTGCTGAACTGGAATTCCGTAATGGTGAAACCATCAATGATGATATGGGCTCCGGCGGAGTCCAGCTTTGACTTGAGAGCCGATTCCATACGGCTGCGGATTTCTTCGCGTTTCTGGAGCATTTCTTCGGGAACGTATTGCGGTGTGATGCCCGTGATGGTTTCCTTGATTTTGGGCTGGAGGACGGTGGCCACATACCGTGTGCCGTACTTGGAGTAAATCTTGTCTACGTTCTGCGGGTCCACATGGTAGTTCACGTTGGTGCCCACATATACGGTCTGCAAATCTTTGGAGCCGGATTCTATCTTGACCGTTTCCAGCTGGGTGCTCACGGGGATACGGATGACTTCTTTGGTGACAATGTTGTAAAAGTTTAGCCCAGGCTCAAAGGTCTCGCTGTACTTTCCGAACTGGAGCACCACACCGCGCTCCGTTTCATCAATCTGGGCGCACCCCAAAAGGACGAGGGATGCGGCTATCGCTAAAAGAAATTTTGTTTTCATAACGGTCTCCTTTCTTTCAAAGATAACATTTAGTCGGAAAAATGTTAGATGTCGTCCAGCACCTTTTCCATCATTTCCATGTTCTCTTCACAGTATTCGAGCTGCCTGGAGAGAATCTTGATGGCATTGATTTTTCCGCCCAGTTCACGGGTGAAGAACCGTGCCACATTCCAGAAGAACACGGCGAAATTGCGCTTGCCATTGGCATGGCCTTCAAACAGGCATTTGGCGAAATGCCTGTATACCAGGTAGGCGAGCAGGCGACTGCTTTCGGTTTCGGAAAAATAACCCTGGTCTTCGATGGGAGTGCTGTTGGCAGAATCTGCGTCAATGCGGGTCTTGATTCGGGCGAGGGCACTGTCCCATGCCGGGCCGAAACTGACCGTCTTGGCAAGAAGCTCGTACAGCTCGCAAACACTACCGAGAGGGGCGAAGGGTTTTTCATTGTTGTATCCGAAAGCGGTGTAGAGTTTCTCCTTGAAAGAGGCTGTGCCATCGGCGAGGGCTTTGAACATTTGCTCCCTTTCGTAAAGCACTTCGTTCCGGATTTCGATGTCGTCTTCGCTCAGTTCGTCTTCGGGCTCGTCACATTCTTCGGCCGTGAATGCAAGAGGGCCTTCGCCTTCAAGCAGGAGCCGTGTCGCCTCTTCGCAGCAGAGCCCTAGGCCCCGTTCCATGATGTCACCGTATACTTCTACGAACCGCGGGTGCTCACGACAGATTTCGCAGAGGGCGCCCTCCCCCAGATTCTGATAGATTTCGCAGAGGTTGCTTTTGTCCAAAAACGGACAGCGGTCGTGGGGAAGCAGCTTGAAGTGTCCTTCTTCGATATTTGCGCGAAGCTTGTCGCCAAAGGGCCCTTTTACCTTGCTGTAGGAATCCTGCGAAGTTTTGTCGATGTCGATTTCCCAGCCTACGCAGCAGGTGTCGCTGCAGTGGGTGGCCGTGCATTTGAATTTATCATAAAAATCGGGCTTGCGAAGGATCATGGTCTCAGTACTTTTCTTGTTCTACCTTCTTGAGTACGCGGCAGGGGTTGCCTACGGCAACGACACCCTGCGGGATGGCCCGTGTGACCACGCTCCCCGCCCCGATGACGCTGCCTGTACCGATGGTCACGCCTCCGCAAATGGTCACGTTCCCAGCAATCCAGCAGTTGTCCTCGATAGTAACCGGCTTTGCATATTCTAGGTCGGTGAGGCTGCCGTCGGGCTTTTCGAACATGTTGCGTTCTTGCCAACGCAGCGGGTGTATGGGCGTGAGAATCGAAACGTTCGGGCCTATGAATACGTTGCTCCCGATGTTTACCGGAGCGCAATCCAACACGGTGAAGTTGAAATTCGCGTAGCTCTTTTCACCGATGCGGGTATTGCTCCCGTAATCGAAAAAGACAGGCCCTTGCAGGTAAACGCCCCTTGCGGGTGTTGTCTCCAGAATCTGGGCTAGGATTTCCTCCCGGGCCTTGTCGGTTTCCAGAAGGCCGTTATATTGTTGGCACAGGGCGTGGCATGCGGATCTTCTTGATGCAAGCTCCCTGTCGCTTGGATCGTAAAGTTTGCCGGCAAGCATTTTTTCTTTTTCTGTCATGGCAAGAAAATAAAAAAGTTTGAGGGGTAAGAAACGCCGCGTTACCATCGCCACTTTGTAAAATTCATGACTTACGGGTACTTCGCTCCGGGGACGTTCTTCAGGATTTCTTTCCAGAAGTCGCGGAATTCTTTTTCGGTGACGATGCCGCCGGCGGAAAGTAGGCGGTAGTGCTCGCCTTGCCAGATGTAATCGACGGGGGAGGAGTCAAAGCCGTTGCGGGTGTAAAATTCGCGACGGCGGTTCCTGTGTTCGAGTTCTTCGGCGTCCTTGGAATCTTCTTCGACTTCAATATCGACGACGATGCGCGTGTCGGGGTGTTGCCTGCGGATGGCCTGCAGGATTTGCGAACCGTATCCGCGACTGCGCAGTTCTGGCACAACCGCGAAATAGACGATGTTCGTGATGCTCCCGTGTGTGATGGAATTCGAGAACCCGCAGAACATGGGAGCCGCGGCGTTCTCGCCATTATCCTTGTTAAAAAACGCCCAGAATTCCCGCTTGATTTTATCGTCGAGCAAATGTTTTATCGGAATACGTTCGTTTGCCGGGAACGCCGATTCGTACAGTGCCTTGACCTGCGGAAACCAGGGGGCATCTCTTGTGACATCGAAAAACTGGAGCATCGGCAGAAAGAATAGGATAAAAAGGCGCGTGCGTCAAGCAGGGGCGCGCGCTTCGGTGTGTTTTAGTGTATATTTACCAACATGAAATCGTTTGAAAATAAAGTGGTCGTGGTGACGGGTGGGGCCCACGGGATAGGCGCTACCGTTGTGAGTGAATTCGAGAAAGAGGGGGCGAAGGTCGCCTACATCGACATTCGCGAGAATCCCTGTTTTGTAGGGGACTTGTCAAAAAAGGAAGTCCTCGAAAAATTTGCGCAGTTCGTCATCGAAAAATACGGGCACGTGGATGTGCTGGTGAACAACGCGCTCCCGCTGATGAAAGGCATTGACGAATGTAGCTACGAAGAATTCAGCTATGCGCTGGCGGTGGGCGTGACGGCCCCGTTTTATCTCGCGAAATTTTTCGCACCGCATTTCGGGGTGGGCGCGAGCATTATAAACATTTCTTCGAGTCGCGACCGCATGAGTCAACCGCAAACGGAAAGCTATACGGCGGCGAAGGGCGGAATTGCTGCCCTTACCCATGCGCTTGCAGTGAGCTTTGCGGGCCGCGTCCGCGTGAATTCCATTTCGCCGGGCTGGATCGATACGGATTTCAAGGTTTACGAAGGTCTCGATGCCACGCAGCAGCCCGCAGGCCGCGTCGGGAACCCGCTCGACATCGCCAACATGGTGCTTTACCTCGCCAGCGACAAGGCCGGTTTTATTACCGGCGAAAACATCTGCATCGACGGCGGTATGACCCGCCAGATGATTTACCACAACGACTGCGGCTGGAAATTCGAAGGGTAGGAAATGAAAAACCTTGTCATTTACGTGCACGGGAAGGGCGGGAACGCTGACTACGTGCGTGAAAACCCGATCGAGTGGCGTGTCCCGACAAAAATTCTGTACGGTTCGAACGACAACCTGACCTCGCTAGATACGATGCACGATTTCGTCCAGAGAATCGGAGCCCCCTTGACCATAATGGATGGCGGCGGACACTGGTTCCACACTGACGAACAGATGGCATTCCTTGATAAGTGGATTAGAACGGAGGCTTTATGAAGAAGTTTCTTGTTGCGATGACAGTTCAAAAAAGATTGAATTTGCTGGTTAAAGCGGATTTAATGGTGTAATTTTTGGTATTTTTGTAAAATCTACCCCCTTAACCTTGATTTTTGTCTAGTAATAGTGTATATTTAGGGTATGAGTACCAAGAATTATGCCAGGGAATGCTATCTCAAGAAAATCCGCGGTTTCTACCGCGATTGCGAGATAATCAAGGTCATTACGGGGGTCCGCCGCTGCGGCAAGTCGAGCCTGATGGAGACTATTGCGCAGGAACTCGCTGATTCGGGTGTCGCTCCCGAAAACATCGTCTATCTCGACTTGGACAGGCGCGGGTTCAAGAATATCAAGACTGCAGATCAGTTGGAAAAATGCATTGAGGAGCATTCCGCTGCGCAAGGGACCAAATTCCTGTTCATTGACGAGATTCAAAATGTCAAGGACTTTGAGGTGGTCATCAACGCATTCAGGGCGGAAGGCGACTTTTCCATATTCATTACGGGTTCGAATTCATACCTGTTGAGCGGTGAACTGGTCACCAAGCTGACGGGCAGATATATCGAGTTCGAAATGTTCCCGCTCAATTTCCAGGAATACTTGGGAATGAAGCGTTTCTTCGGCAAAGCAGTCAGCCAAAATCTTGTGGAAGAGTTCGACAACTTCCTCGTGGAGGGCGGTTTCCCGAAAGCGGTCCAGTACGATTCGCCGCAAGACAAGAGGGCTTACATCGAAAGTGTAATCAATGAAATTTTTGAGAAGGATATCAAGCGACGCGTGAAAATCCGCAATGTGTCGGTGTTCAACAAGATTCGAAACTACATGATAAACAACTTCGGTGCGACAACGAGCCTTACCAACATGCTCGAAGACTTGCGTAAGAACGGCTCCGACATCAAGCGGGAAACCTTGAACAGGTACATCCAGATTTTGGTCGATTCGAAAATCCTCTACGAGTGCAACCGCTTCGACATGAAATCGCGAAGGTCTATCGCAGGCGAAAAGAAATACTACTTGGCCGATGTGGGATTTTACTACGCGACCAATACCGACAACCGCATAAATTACGGCCCCGTCATGGAGAACGTTTTTTACGCCTACGCCAAATCGAACGGTTATAGCGTGAGTGTCGGGCGCATTGGGAAGCTGGAGTGCGACTTTATTCTGCAAAGGGATTTTTCGGAGTACAGTTACGTGCAAGTCTGCATGACGATGATGGATAGCCGAAAGACTGAGGACCGCGAATATGCCCCGCTGGAGAAAATTCGGGACAATTACGCGAAGTACGTGCTGACTCGAAATGACGTTATCCAGCACAGGAACGGGATTGTCCACAAGAACATGCCCGAAATGATGAACGACGGGGAATTGCCGTAGGTTGACTTTTCTGAGATTGCTCGCCGATTGGGAATCCCGCAACCCCTCTTTGCTGCATATGTAAATGGGACGAAAAAGCCGTCGTCGGCAAGAAAGAAGCTCATTGACGAGGAATTGCGCCGCATTGGCAGGGAGTTGCTGAAAACCGTGGCGTAGTGATGTGCGGGCGGCTTTGCTTTTTTTATTGGCCAAATTCGACTTTGCTGAAAGACTTGTAATGGTTGCTAGTGTAATAGATGTTGCAGCCGCTGCTGTAGACTAGACGGTTTGTGCCACGGTTGCTTGCGAAGTAATCGACGTCGGCTTCGTACCAAGTCCCTTGGGGCAATAGTCCTTCGCGATTTTCGAAATAATCTCCACCGATCATCACGCCAAGCGTCGTAAGCGGATTGAAATTCCATTTGGTAAAATTCCGGCCGGTTTTTTGCTCGTAGAGCCTTTTACCTTCGCTTTTGCTCACGTAGTTTGAAGGAAGACTCCCATTTTCGCAAATGTATTTGGCGACTTCATTCTTTGATGTGTACTGAGTTCCTGGTTGGCTTGTTGAAACTATCGGGGCCGCACTTGAGGAGAATGGCGACGATTTGCCGACAAATGTATAGATACCGGATACGATTGCCAAGATAACGCATAGCGCGAACATAAAACTGCGCAGCGATTTGTTCTTTTTATGGTAACCGGTGTTTGATGAGTAACGCGGTCGTGGTTCTTGGCGCAACGCAACGCCTTCGAGGGAGCCTTTCTCGATTCGGGTACCTTTCTCGGTTTTACCGAAACTACTGATGATGATTGTATCGCCAACTCGTGGCTGTCGAACGGGATGCCCTAATGCTGAAATGTGGAAGAAAAACTTTGTTCCGTTCACTGTGGCGAAACCGAATCTTTTTTCTTCATTCCACTGCGTTACTGTTGCTTTATTTGTGATGGGCATGGGTGTTCCAAATGGTCGCGTTTATCTGCGATTGAAATATAGAAAGAACCACCTCTTTTTCTAACCACTAGCCGCTGTTTACGGCCTGACGGCCTAACCACTGTGGAACCGGGGCGTTGCGGGGTGTCCCCGCAGAGGGGGTGATGGAAGACCCGGCTAGATCCTTGGACTTCGGCGCGTCGCGCCTACACTCAGGATGACATGGCCGGGGCTGTAGCGAGGGGGAGGCTTCCCCCTTTTGTGTAATTGGAGGTCCCCGACCAAGTCGGGGAAGACACGCAGGGATGGATTGCCGCGCTACACTGCGTTCCGCTCGCAATGATGCGTAGGGGGATTCTATCGCCCTTGACAGGGCTCCAGAATGACATTTTCCTAACCACTAACCACTGTTTACTAACCACTTCTCTCGTCTCTCGTCTCTCGCCTCTCGTCTAAAATGCTATCTTTCCCCCCCGGAAACATTCTACTTAACAGAGGTTCAAAAAAATGAATTATTTCAATTCTATCCCTATGCGTCGCCAACTCGAAGAAATTGGCCACTGCCGTTTCATGGAACATTCTGAATTCAGCCGTGGCGTTGAAGCCCTCAAGGGCAAGAAGATCGTGTTCGTCGGTTGCGGTGCCCAGGGTCTCCATCAGGGTCTTGACCTGCGCGATAGCGGCCTCGACGTCTCTTACACGCTCCGCAAGGAAGCCATCGAACAGAAGCGCCAGTCCTGGAAGAACGCTACTGAAAACGGCTTCAAGGTCGGTACCTACGAAGAAATGATTCCGGATGCAGACCTCGTTTGCAACCTCACACCGGACAAGCAGCACCACAACGTGATCCCGGCCATCATGAAGCTCATGAAGAAGGGCGCAGCCCTCTCTTACAGCCACGGCTTCAACATCGTTGAAGAAGGCCAGGAAATCCGCAAGGACATCACCGTGATCATGGTCGCCCCGAAGGGCCCGGGTTCCGAAGTCCGTAGCGAATACGTTCGCGGTTTCGGTATGCCCTGCCTTATCGCTGTGCACCCGGAAAACGACCCCGAAGGTAAGGGTTGGGACTACGCCAAGGCTTACGCCGCTGGCCTCCATGCCGACCGTCCGGGCGTTCTCGAAAGCTCTTTCGTTGCCGAAGTGAAGTCCGACCTCATGGGCGAACAGACCATCCTTTGCGGTATGCTCCAGACCGGCACCATCCTTTGCTACGACAAGATGGTGAAGGAATTCGGCGTTGAACCGGCTTACGCGGTCAAGCTGCTCCAGTACGGCTGGGAAACCATTTCCGAAGCCCTGAAGCACGGCGGCATCACGAACATGATGGACCGTCTCTCCAACCCGGCCAAGATCCGCGCAACGGAACTCGCCGAGAAGATGAAGAAGATCATGAAGCCGCTCTACTGCGAACACCAGGACAACATCATCTCTGGCAAGTTCTCCAGCACCATGATGGTCGACTGGGAAGCCGGCGACAAGGACCTCCTCAAGTGGCGTGGCGAAACGGGCGAGCTCGAATTCGAAAAGGTCGAAGCTACCGACAAGGTCATCACCGAACAGGAATACTTCGACCGCGGCGTTCTCATGACCGCCATGATCAAGGCCGGTGTGGAACTTGCATTCGAAACCATGTGCTCCGTGGGCATCAAGCCGATGAGCGCCTACTACGAATCCCTCCACGAGACTCCGCTTATCGCGAACCTCATCGCTCGTAAGAAGTTGTACGAAATGAACCGCGTGATCAGCGACACCGCCGAATACGGTTGCTACCTGTTCGCCAACAAGTGCGTGCCTCTGCTCGCCGACTTCATGAAGAACGAAGTGAAGAAGGACGACATCGGTGCTATCTACGGCGAAGGCAAGACCACCGCTGTGGATAACGAAGAACTCATCAAGGTGAACAAGAACATCCGTCAGCATCCGGTTGAAGAAGTCGGTGCTTGGCTGCGTGAACGCATGTCCGGCATGACCCGCGTCGTGTAACCTTCGCAATACGGCATCACGATTTGGCTCACGTACGTTTTAGTACGCTACGCCAAATCGTTCTTTGTCTTGCTCGGTTCCACTTAGCGGGATAAAGAGTGGTGCTGCGGGGGCTCGCGCCTTGTCTTGCTTGATTATCCAACTTTCGAGAAAGATGTTTTGTCGTTCTTGAAATTGCGAAAATTTAGCCCGCCTTTTGGCGGGCTTTTTCTATAAGCGCATGTTTTTTAGCGAGGATGAGTTTAAAAAAATTGCAAGTAGAAAATCGGCACGAAAATGGAAGCGTCGGCCAAGGAAGGGGAGGGGACCGTGCTGCCTTCGCAACTCTGAGCTGGGTCCCCTCCCGCAAGAATATCAGAAAAAAAGGTATGGGAATATTTCCCATTTTTTTTATCTTTGTGAGGTTGAATTTTTGATTAATTGATAGGCGAAAAAAAGATGTTCAAAGTTGGTTTTGATAACGAAGCGTACCTGAAGACCCAGTCCGAAAAGATTGCGGAACGCATTGCAAAGTTTGGCGGAAAGCTTTACCTGGAATTTGGCGGAAAACTGTTCGATGACCATCACGCATCCCGCGTGTTGCCTGGCTTCGCACCCGACAGTAAGATACGCATGCTGGAAAAGATCAAGGACAAGGCCGAAGTCATTATCGCCATCAACGCAGGCGATATCGAGAAGAATAAGGTCCGCGGCGACCTGGGCATTACCTACGATCAGGACGTGCTCCGCCTGATTGACGCCTTCCGCGGCTACGGCCTTTACGTGAGCTCTGTGGTGCTGACCCGCTGGCAAGAACAGCCCAGCGCCATCGCCTACCAGAAAAAGCTAGAGGGTCTTGGCCTGAAGGTTTACCGTCATTATCCTATCGCTGGTTACCCAAGCAACATCCCGCTGGTGGTGAGCGACGACGGCTACGGCAAGAACGAATTTGTCGAAACGACGCGCGAACTCGTCGTGGTGACGGCTCCCGGTCCCGGAAGTGGAAAGATGGCCGTGTGCCTCTCCCAGATTTATCACGAGAACAAGCGGGGCATCAAGGCCGGTTACGCCAAGTTCGAGACGTTCCCTATCTGGAATATTCCGCTGAAGCACCCGGTGAACCTGGCCTACGAGGCCGCCACCGCCGACTTGAACGACGTGAACATGATCGACCCCTTCCATCTGGAAGCTTATGGGCAGACCACCATCAACTATAACCGCGATGTGGAAATCTTCCCGGTGCTGAACGCCCTGTTTACCCGCATTCTGGGCGAGTCTCCGTACAAGAGTCCCACGGACATGGGCGTGAACATGGCGGGCAACTGCATTATTGACGATGCCGCCGTGTGCGAGGCCGCCAAGCAAGAAATTATCCGCCGATACTACAACACCCTCTGCGACGTGCGCAAGGGCAACGCGGAAAAGGACCAGATTTACAAGCAGGAACTGATCATGGAGCAGGCGCAGATTAGCACTGCCGACCGCCCGGTGATTGCCGCTGCCGTAGAAAAGGCCGAACTGACCGATGGTCCGGCGGTTGCTATCCAGCTGAACGACGGCGCCATCATCTCGGCGAAGACGTCGTCCCTGCTGGGAGCCTCTTCGGCCATGCTTCTGGATGCGCTGAAACATCTGGCCCATATTCCTGACGAAGTGCGCTTGCTTTCTCCCATGGTGATTGAACCTATCCAGAATCTAAAGACCAAGCAGCTCGGACACAAGAACCCGCGTCTGCACATGGATGAGGCCCTGGTGGCGCTTTCTGTTTGCGCCCTGACAGACTACAACGCGAAAATCGCTCTAGAGAAGTTGCCGGAACTCCGCCACTGCGAGGTCCATTCCAGCGTGATCCTTTCCCAGGTGGATGTAGGCGTGTTCCGCCGTCTCGGCGTGAATTTGACGACCGAGCCGAACTATCAGTCCGGCAACCTGTACCACGGGTAAAAAAAACTGTCTAAGCGCCGCATCGCAAACATACAAAAAGGCCGCGAATCAATCGCGGCCTCTTTTGGGAAAAGCTATTTCACCTGGGCACGAAGCGTCTGTACATTACCGCTCGAAACCACACGCACCAGGTATAAGCCTTGATTCAACTGACCCAGCGACACGCTATGGGTTCCGGCGGATTGCCCGTGATACCGCTTCTTGAGGTTGCCCTGCAAGTCAAAGACATACACCTTGACTCCTGACGCCGTGGTTGCAGTTACTGTCAGTTCGTTACGGACAAACTGTACCTTCAAACCGCTTGCAGCAACAAAAGCAAAGCCATCTCCCTGTTCTTTACTAGAACTCGAAGCAATCTCTACACTCGAACTTGAAGAAGCTTCAATAGAAACAGTGAGCGTCTGAGCCTTAAGGTCGTTGTAATTGTCATTACCCCTTACCATAAAGTAAACGGTATAATCACCCGCCTTCGTTGCGGTCGGCAAGGTCTTAGAATACTTGTCAGCGCCCTTTAACTTATAAACCATTACGCCGTTTTCA